>NZ_JANLOA010000131.1:0-69202 GCF_025466035.1 Pseudomonas sp. 20P_3.2_Bac5
AGGGCCAGGCCCCGGTTTTCTGTCAGCGTTCGGCTCAAGCCTTCGGCGTGACCCGATCGGCGGTCATCGCGGCTTGCGCGTCACCGTTTTCGATCATCAGTTGCTTCAGACCCTGCGGGAAACCAGGGAATGGCGCGTCGAAGCGGAACTTGGAATGGCTCATCAAGCCACCCGCCTTCTCTACCGCCGCCTGACTCCAGCTCACCTGATAAGCGCTACCAGCGATCGACTCCAGGTCAATGTTGACCAGGAACAGCGCATGCATCGGAGTAATGCCGGCGTAGTCGGCCGCATCGAGGTCAGCGCCCGCGGCAACCAACCCGTCGATGAACTGCGGGTTCTTCTTCATGCAGTAGTGCAACGCGGTCTTGCCCTGGTAGTCCTTGGCGTTGACGTCCTGATTAGCGGCAAGGCTCAGCAGGCGCTCATCGGCACTCGTGTTTTCGCGGAAGCCCATGAACTTGGCCGAACGGCACAGCAGGTGCAGCGGGGTGTTGCCGTACAGATCGACCTGCTTGCCCGCCGGCTCGGCGGCCAGGCGCAGGACGTGGTCGGCGGAGCAGCTCAGTTCATTGGTCATGCAGCGCATCAGGCGGTTCTGGCCGTTGAACGACTGCTTGGAGGCATCGGCGCCCAGCTTGATCATCAGCTCGTAGGCGTTTTCCGCGACACGGTGAATCGGCCGGTTGCCGTACTGATCAAGGGGTGCGTTGATATCGACCTTGCTGTTGGTCAGCAGGTATTCCAGGCCCTGCAGGTCCGCCACCTCGTTGGCGTAACCCTGTTGCCGGCCTTCAAGCATCTTCGCCAGTTGGTAGTTCTCGCCGTCGTTCAAGCTGCGCTCGTAGACGTTGGCCTTGCCGTAGGTGAAGGTGGTCAGGGTCTTTTCGCTGTCGTTGACGATGTCCTGACGCTCTTTGACCGTGCCTTCCGGGAACGGCGCGCGGAAGTAACTAAGCTGCTCGCCATCGCGCTTGCCATTAACGTAGTTGTTCACCTTGGCAAGACGCGAAGTACCGTCTTCGAGTTGGTAATACTCTTCGCTGCGACCGCTGAGTTCGCCGGCCTTGTAGGCCTTGCGCACGCCGATGACACCGGAAGGGAAATACACCTCGCTGATGCCCTCGAGCTTGCCGCTGCCGTCGGTGGCGTAACGCTCGACGCCGCGCAGCACTTGCTTGCCCTCGACGATTTGCCAGGCCTTCTGCTCGCCAACGGTCTTGCGGTGGTTCGGCGTACCCGGATCATCGATCTTCGCGGTCTCGCGCAGGCTGAAGCCGGTGGCGCAGTCGAAGGTGGTGTCGGTGCGCACACCGCTTTTCACCACAATGGTCATGGACGGCTTCTTCTCGTCGCCCTTGCTGGTGCAGTACACGGTCGACGAACCGGTGAATTCGCCGGCGCGCAGTTCCAGGTCCTGGGTCAGGTTGCCCTGCTCGTCGTGAGCCACCCACTTGCCATCGGCGCGACCGTCCTTGACGCTGAATTCCAGAGTCTTCACGCCGTTTTCGGTACGGGTCACCGAACCGTTGGCCGGCTTGCCGCCATCACGCTCGGCGTAGCGGGAGCCCGGGTTGAAACGGTCACCGTCGGACGACTTGAGGTCCTTGGCGTCATAGCCACCGCAACCGGTGAGGATCAGGCCAATGGCGGCGGGCAACAGAAGTTTGCGCATGCGTTTCTCTCCGTGAATGAGCACAGTCATTTGACGCGAACCAAGGTGACGTTGAGCAGGTTGCCCTCGCCAACCACTTGCAGGCGGTTGCCGCCGTCGAGCACGCGGGCGTGGATGATTGCCTGGCCGTCCTTGTCACGGGCGGTGACCATGCCGTCGGCCTGTTCCCACTCGTCGACCACGTACTTGTCGCCTTCGATGACGATGCTGTCGGACTTGAGTACGGCCTGGCCGCCGTTGATCTGCATACCCATGACGCTGCTCTGGACCTGGAAGGTGCCTTCGATGGCGTCATTGCCGCAACCAGTCAACAGCGTGGCGGCGCACAGCAGGGAGAGAAATTTGAGTTTCACGAGGAAGCTTCCTTGTCGCGGGGTATGGGCCCGACTCAAGGTAGCGTGCCATCCACGAATGGCTGACGTTCGTCCCTGAACCCGGCGTTGGAGAGATAACGCGCCACCCACAATGATGGCTACTCAATATCTTGACGCCATTGACTTGCCACTATCGGGAAAGTTCCGATAAACGGTCAGGAAAGATGAAAAAGTTTTCATTCTGGTGGGAAAATCCGGCCCGCACGTCACCACGTCAGGGCGAGGGGCAGCCCCGAAGACGCGCGAAAAAACCGTCAGGCTTCTTCGGGGTAACTGAACTCGAAGACCCGCACCACTTCGGAGGCATGCCAGGACGCCGCAGCCATACCGTCAGACGGTCCGGAAAAGCGCCCCAGACGCTCGACGCATTCAAAGAAGCCGGTGCGCGGCAAACGGCTGGCACCTTGGCTGATCACCAGCGAGCTGCGCAGCGGCTGCTCGGCACGGGCATCCAGGAGCGCCAGGTGTTCCAGGGCGGCGGTCAGCGTCTGCATCGCCGGGCTGGGCAGTTGCAGACGTTCGAGCAGGGCGCGGTAGGTCAGCAGATGGCGCTGGCGGCGCGCGACATCCAGCTCGCCGAGCAGCCCGTCCCAGTGCTGCCGGCTGATCCGCACGGCGCTCATGACGGATCGCTCCAGCCCGGCAACCCCAGCTCCCAGGCCAGGCTGCGGCGAATCGCCGAGTCGGGCAGGCGCTCACCGCTTTCGATCATGGCCAGGTAGTGCGGGCTGATGCCAACGCTCCGGGCCAGTTGCTCCGCCGCCAGGCCCTTGGCCTGACGCAATACGGCCAGCTCGCTCAACAAAGGCAGGCTGGCCGGTTCGGAGGGTGCTTCAATGGCGGTCTGCGCGGCCGGAGATACGGCCTCCGGCTGACCCGCCGCCTTGAGTAACGCCTGATAGTGGTCCCAGGGAACAACCGCGTACTCGGGTTGACCGTCTCGGCTAATAACCTGAATAGCCATCACAACCCCCTTGTCGGACTTCTCGCATGTAATCTGTAGGCATAATCGTTATGCCAATAATATTACCAGCCAACGGGGGAATTGCAGCAGCCCGGTTTTACTCAGTGCCGGTTCTGCTCCAGGCGCAGGGCTTCCGGGGTGTCTGGCAGGCGTTCGACCACCCGCAGTTTTTCCGGAGTTTGACGCTCGCGCCAGGCACGGAAAGCGTCCAGTTCATCACTCACGGTCTTGAGCACCCAGCCCAGCACGGCAATGTCGTCGAGCAGGCCGACGCCGAGCAGCCAGTCAGGAATGGCGTCCAGCGGGCTGACGAAATACAGCAGGCCCGCCACGATGGTCACCAGCGCCTTTGGACTGATGGCCCGGTATTCTCCGCGCCACCAGGCCACGCAGAGCGCCTGGAGCAGCCGTACATCGTCCTTGAGCTGGCCCAGCCGCGGGCCTTTGCGGGCGACGGCGAACAGCAGCGCCGGCAAACGGCCGCGACTGAGCAGGCGTTCGGCCAGGGGCAGGAAGCGAGCGAAATTCCACGGTGCTTTCATGTGACCTCCAACGGCAATGCCGGAAGGTTATCCACATTAATTGTGGATAACCTTGTGAACAGAGCCTCTTTTTAGGCCCGCGAATCCCGGTGGGCAAGGCCCGGGGTTAAATCGGGCGTTTTTTACACACTTGTTTCAATGCGCAATCGTTTTGCGAAGGGCTTCACAGTCCGGCCGCAACCGCCCTTCCCGTCCCGCACAAACGACAACGCCCCGTCATGACGGGGCGTTGGACAACAGCAGCGGCCGAATTACTTGGCAGGTGCTTCCGCTGGTGCTTGCGCAGGAGCTTCTGGTGCTTCCGGAGCATCCAGCTTGGCCTGATCCTTGATGCCCAGCAGTTCCAGGTCGAAGACCAGAACCGAGTTGGCCGGGATCATCGGGCTCGGGCTCTGTGCGCCGTAGGCCAGGTCAGCCGGGATGAACAGCTTGACCTTCTCGCCAACGTGCATCAGTTGCAGGCCTTCAACCCAGCCCGGGATCACGCCGCTGACCGGCAGATCGATCGGGCTGCCGCGCTCGACGGAGCTGTCGAACACCTTGCCATCGATCAGTTTGCCTTCGTAGTGAACAGTCACCACGTCGGTCGGCTTGGGCTGGACGCCGTCGGCCTTCTCGACGATTTCGTACTGCAGGCCCGAAGCGGTGGTAACGACACCGGTCTTCTTGCCGTTCTCTTCGAGGAATTTCTTGCCAGCCGCGGCGGACTCTTCGCTCATCTTGGTCAGGCGCTCTTCAGCGCGCTTCTGCAAGGCGGCGAAGGCTTCGATCAGCTCTTCGTCCTTGAGACGCTGCTCTTTCTTGCCTACGGCGTCTTCGATGCCCTGGGCAACAGCCTTGGAATCGAGGTCGTCCATGCCTTCCTGAGCCAGGCTCTTGCCCATGTTCAGGCCGATACCGTAGGAGGCTTTCTGTGCCGGGGTTTTCAGCTCGACGCTGGTCTGCGAATCGCAACCCGCCAGGACCAGGCTAACCAGGGCAACCGCAGCCGCCAACCGATGCTGTTTCATGCTATTTCCTTGTTCATGCGCCAAAGGGGCAATCGGGTAAAGCCGCGAGAATATCAGGCGGCCACGACCAATGGCTACCGGCAATAGGAACGAGAAAAGTCCTAGAAGTTCAGCAAGATGAACAGGTCTTCATGCAAGCATCCGGCACAGGGCCAGTATGGAAGGTCCGCCCCGGGCAAATGTGCCTTTGCCGGGCTTTACGGATAGTCGCCGTCGCGGTATTGCGCTGCAACTTCACGCAACACTTCGCACAGCCATTGGGCCGGCAACGGCAGCGGCAAGGCCGCGTTGCTGCAGATCCCCACCGAGCCGCCCGGCTCGCTGACGCCCAGGTCCAGCTCGCACAACTCGCCACGGTCCAGATCGACCCGCACGGCGTCGCGCGGCGCCACCCAGATCGCATCGCTGCCCTGCACATAACGCCGGCTCAGGGCCGGTGACAGGGTTTCCAAACGCTGGCGCGGCTGCTCGATGGCGCATTGCACGAACAGGCTGTCGGCATGCTTGCGAATGGTGGTGCCGGCCAGCGGCAGCACCAAGGGATAGTCGCCGAGCTGGCTGCGCTCGATCGGCAGGCGCGCCAGCAATGGATGGCCGGGGCGCACCACCAGCGACATCGATTCGCTGTACAGGTGCTCGAACAACAGGCCCTGGATTTGCGGGCTGTCGGTCATGCGACCGATCACCAGGTCCAACTCACCGACATGCAATTGCGCCAGCAGGTGCGCGCTCGGCCCCGTGGCGACACTGACCACCAGCGCGGCATGCCGCTGGTGCAGGCGGCAGAGGGCTTCCGGCATCAGCAGGCTTTCCACGGTGGAAAGCACGCCGACCCGCACCTGCGGCGGCGCGTGTTCTTCGCCGCGCAAGGTGCTGACCCCTTCACGCAGCGCCTGCACGCAAGGCCCGGCGTAGCGCATGAAACGGACCCCGGCCGGGGTCAATTCGACGCCCTGGCGACCGCGTTCGAACAGGCGGGTCTGGAGCAGGTCTTCCAGTTCCTTGAGGGTCTTGGAAATCGCCGGCTGGGTGATCGCCACGGCGTCAGCGGCCTTGGCGAAACTGCCCTGGCGGGCAATTTCGAGAAAGCACAGGAGGTGGCGGAATTTGATTCGGGTGTCGAGGTTCATGGGTGGGGAGTTTATCGGCTTCCGAGCCTCAAGTTGCAAGCTTCAAGCCGTAAGAAACAGCGGCTGGCGTCGCCGCTGCTTTCCCCTTGCACCTTGTAGCTTGCGGCTTGCAACTGCGATCAAGCGCCAATCTCCACCCGCCCCTCATTCACCCGCACCGCCCAGACGCGCAACGCCTGCCCGTCATCCTCCAGGCAGCGCCCGTCGCGTAGAGAGAAATGCTGCTTGTACAACGGCGACGCCACCACCAGTTCGCCCTTCAGGCTGCCGATCAGGCCACGCCCGATCACATTGGCGCCAGAGCGCGGGTCATGGTTGTCCAGCGCATGCACTTCGGTCTCGGCACCTGGCACATAGAACAACGCCACCTGCGCGCCCTCATGCCATACCACCACCCCCGACTGGGCCACCAGGTCGGTTTCGGCGCACACCGGGGTCCATTGGGTTGGCGTTTGCACAGCTACGTTCGACAGGCTCATCAGAGCACCTCCTCGGTGGTCGGGATCAAATGGAGTTCAGCCGCAGCAATCGGCCGGCGCTGGCCGCGCTCGCGGACGAAATGCACGCCCGGATCGGCGCGGTGGTCGTTGACGAAGGTGCGGAAGCGCTTGAGCTTTTCCGGGTCTTTCAGGGCGTTGGCCCACTCGCATTCGTAGCGGTCGACCACATGCTGCATCTGCGCTTCCAGCTCGGCGGCAAGGCCCAGGCTGTCGTCGAGGACTACTTGCTTGAGGTAGTCCAGCCCACCCTCCAGGCTTTCGCGCCAGACCGAGGTGCGCTGCAACTTGTCGGCGGTGCGGATGTAGAACATCAGCACGCGGTCGATGAGGCGCACCAGGCTGTCGTCGTCGAGGTCGGTGGCGAACAGTTCGGCATGCCGCGGGCGCATGCCGCCGTTGCCGCAGACGTACAGGTTCCAGCCCTTCTCGGTGGCGATCACGCCGATGTCCTTGCTCTGCGCCTCGGCGCACTCGCGGGTGCAGCCGGACACCGCGAACTTGAGCTTGTGCGGCGAACGCAGGCCCTTGTAACGATCCTCCAGCAGCAGCGCCATTTTCACGCTGTCCTGTACGCCGTAACGGCACCAGGTGCTGCCGACGCAGGACTTCACCGTGCGGGTCGATTTGCCGTAGGCGTGGCCGGTCTCGAAACCGGCAGCGATCAGCTCTTCCCAGATCAGCGGCAACTCATGCAACTGGGCGCCGAACAGGTCGATGCGCTGGCCGCCGGTGATCTTGGTGTAGAGGTCGTATTTCTTCGCCACTTCGCCGATCACGATCAGCTTGTCCGGGGTGATTTCGCCGCCGGGAATCCGCGGCACCACCGAGTAGGTGCCGTTCTTCTGCATGTTGGCCATGAAGGTGTCGTTGGTGTCCTGCAACGGCACCAGCGCCGGGTCCATGATCGGCTGATTCCAGCACGACGCGAGGATCGAGCCTACGGTGGGCTTGCAGATATCGCAGCCGACGTGACCCTTGCCGTGACGTTCCAGCAGTTCGGCGAAGGTGCGAATTCCCTCGACCCGCACCATGCCGTACAGCTCCTGGCGGGTGTAGGAAAAGTGTTCGCAGAGGCTCTTGTCCACGGTGACGCCGCGGGCAGTCAGTTCATGTTCGAACACCTGCTTGAGCAGCGCCGCGCAGCCGCCGCAACCGGTGGCAGCCTTGGTGCAGCCCTTGACCGCGGCGAGGTCGCCGCAGCCGCTGTCGATGGCGGCGCAGACCGCGCCTTTGCTGACGTTGTGGCAGGAGCAGATGGTCGCCGTATCCGGCAGCGCGTCGGCGCCGAGGGCCGGGGCGCCGGCCGATTGCGGCAGGATCAGCGACGACGGATCGGCCGGCACCGCGATGCCGTTCTGCACGTATTGCAGCAGGGTGTCGTAATAGCTGTTGTCGCCCACCAGCACCGCACCGATCACCCGCTTGCCGCTGGGGTCCAGCACCAGCCGGCGGTAAGCGCTGCCGGCCTCGTCGATAAAGCGATAGCTGCGCGCACCGGGCGTGGCGCCGTGGGCGTCGCCGATGGAGCCGACGTCCACGCCGAGCAGCTTGAGCTTGGTGGACATGTCGGCGCCCTCGAAGGCGCTGAACGACTGCCCCGCCAGTGCCGCCGCGAGGTTGCGGGCCATGTTGTAGCCGGGCGCCACCAGACCAAAGACGCTGCCGTTCCAGGACGCGCATTCGCCAATGGCGTAGATGCGCGGGTCGCTGGAGCGGCATTCGCCGTCGATGACCACGCCGCCGCGCGGCGCGATCTCCAGGCCGCAACCACGGGCCAGAGCGTCCTGCGGCCGGATGCCGGCGGAGAACACGATCAGGTCGGTCTCAAGGCTCTCGCCGCCGTCGAAGTTCATGCGGTAGCGGTAGTCCTGGCCCTCGACGATCGCCTGGGTCGCCCGCGAGGTGTGCACGCCGACGCCCAGCGCCTCGATCTGCGCACGCAGGGCCGCGCCGCCTTCGCTGTCCAATTGCACCGGCATCAGCCGCGGCGCGAATTCCACCACATGGGCTTCCAGGCCGAGGGACTTGAGCGCGTTGGCCGCCTCCAGCCCGAGCAGGCCCCCGCCCACCACCACGCCGCGCCGGGCGTTGGTGGCGGCGTCGCGGATGGCGTCAAGGTCATCGAGGGTCCGGTAGACCAGGCGCGCTGCGCCTTCCGAACCCTGGATCGGCGGCACGAAGGGATAGGAGCCGGTGGCCAGGATCAGCCGGTCGTAGGGGTAACGGCCCTCGGCCGTCACCACCTCGCGGCGCTCACGGTCCAGTTCCAGCACCGTCTCGCCCAGGTGCAGTGCAATGCCATGCTCGGCGTACAACCCCGCCTCGCCCAGCGCCAGCGCCTCGGCGTCGCTGCCACTGAAATACTCCGACAGGTGCACCCGGTCGTAGGCGCGCTGACGCTCTTCGCCAAACACCCGCACCTCGAAACGGGCCAGGGCGCCGCGCTCGATCAGTTGTTCGACGCAATGGTGGCCCACCATGCCGTTGCCGACGATGACCAGCTTTTCTCGTTGTTCGATGGACGCGATGGCGTTCATGTCCGGATCCTCACGGTGCGGGGCGTACCCCGAAAAAAACACAAAAAAAGGCGCCTGGAGCCGAAGCTCCAGGCGCCTTTGCCTGGTCTTGAATCGTTATGTAGTCCGTAGCGGTGATCGACGTTGACCACCCGGGACGTTGTGGAGTTGTAAAAGCAGGGAGTGTGCCAAGTAGGGAAATCAGGGAAATTGCAGAGAAACCGTGGGGAAATCGAACCACGCTGGTGCAATTCATTCCAGAGGTGAACCCTAATGGGGCTGCTTCGCGAGCAAGCTCGCTCCTACCGAGTTGGCCCGGTTGGCCTCAATAGACATCCCGCAGATAACGCTTGTCCCGCCCCATCTGCGCGACATAGAGCGCAGCATCCTCGGCACTCATCCCACCCTGCACGGCGATCACCTCTTTCAGCGCGGCATCCACATCCTTGGCCATTCGCGCCCCATCGCCACACACATAGAAGCAGGCGCCCTCTTCCAGCCATTGCCACAACAGCGCGCCCTGTTCACGCATGCGCTGTTGCACGTAGATCTTTTCCGCTTGATCCCGCGAAAACGCCGTATCCAGTCGAGTCAGAACACCGCTCTCACACCACGCCATCAGCTCATCGCGGTAGTAAAAATCACAGGCCTCCCGCTGCTCACCGAAGAACAGCCAGTTACGCCCCTTGGCCTGCCGCGCCTCCCGCTCCTGCAGAAACGCGCGAAACGGCGCAATCCCGGTGCCGGGGCCGACCATGATCACCGGCACGCCATCATCCGCCGGCAACCGAAAACTCGCCGACGGCTGCGGGAAAATCTGCACCCTCACGTTATCGGCGCGATCCGCGAGGTAGCTGGAGCAAACGCCTTTGCGCTGACCAAAGCGCACGGCGGACATGGTCAGGTGCACCTGCGTCGGGTGCAGCTTCGGGCTGGAACTGATGGAGTACAGCCGCGGCTGCAACGGTTTGAGCAGCGCCAGACACTCTGTCTGGGAAAGGTTCAAGGGAAATTCTGCGAGCAGATCGACCAACTGCCGTCCCCAGAGCCAGTCATTCAACGCGGCCTTGTCACCGGGCAGCCCGGACACTTTGGCCAACACCTGCGGCGTGATGCGGGTGATATCCAGGTGCTCGCCCAGCGCGACAGCCAGCGGCATCGGTTCCTTGAGATTGACCACCGCATCACCGTCCAGCCCGCTGCAACGCAGGAACTCCTCCACCAGTTGCGGACAGTTGCGCGGCCAGACACCCAGCGCATCGCCCGCCTGGTAACTCAGCCCGCTGTCGCCAAGGTCAAAGACGATCTGCCGGGTTTCCTTGCTCGCCCCCGGCCCATTGAGCACGCGGTTTTCCAGCAGTTGCGCGGGCAGCGGATGGCTTTTGCCGAACGCCGGCTTTGCCACCTCGGCGACCGGCACCGGCGCTTCGGCGAGTTTTGCCGTCAGCGCCTGCAGCCAACTGGCGAAGGGCTCATCGAAATCCGGCTCGCAATCGACCCGTTCCAGCAGGCGCTCGCCACCCAGTTCAGTCAGACGCTGATCAAGTTTTCGCCCGAAACCGCAGAACTGGTCGTAGCTGGAATCGCCCAGGGCCAGCACTGCATAAGGTCGCTTCGCCCAGGCGGCGTCATCCTGCAGCGCCTGCCAGAAGGTGGTGGCGCTGTCGGGCGCTTCGCCATCGCCGAAGGTGCTGGTGATCAACAATAAGCTGGCGGCTTCGCCGACCTGCGCCGGCTTCGCCGCTTCCATGCAGTCCAGGTGCACGCTCAGCCCCGCCTCCCGCAGGTGGCTGGCGCAACGTTCGGCGAGGGTCTGGCTGTTGCCGGTCTGGGAGGCCCAGAGCACCAGGTGCGAGGGCTTTTGCTCAATCGCCGCGAGCTCGCTGCGCCCGCTGCTGGCCGGCGCCTCACCGCGGGAATACATCCCGGCCAGCAGCCCATCGACAAACAGGCGCCGCGCCGGGGCGAGGGGTGCATTGGCGGGCAGTACCGGCACTCCACCGGGCGTCGCCGCGCCGAGTCCGAGCAGGAAGCCATGCAAATACTGTTGTTCGCTTTCGGCCAGGGCCAACGCGGGGGGCGCACCCAGGCCCAGGACCTGGCGCAAGGTGTCGGTCGGCATTAGCCCGGCCTCCTTGGTAATGACGGGATTCAGTTGAAGTGCATCGATGCGCTCGCCGCTGACCCGGGTCAGCGCCACCGCACAGTGCTTGAACGCCGGTTGCAGGGAAATCGGGTCCACGGCATCGCAGGTCACAGCGTTGATCGCCAGTTGCTCGCCGTACAGGTCATTCCAGTGAAACGGCGCAAAGCAGTTGCCCGCCAGGACCCGCGCGCTGAGCCGCGCTGGCAGCACGGCCTGGCCGCGACGGGAACTGACCTGCACCTGGTCCTTGTCGGCGATGCCCAGCGCGGCGGCGTCTTCGGGGTTGATTTCGAGGAACGGCCCAGGCTCGAGCTTGTTCAGGCTGGCGACCTTGCCGGTCTTGGTCAGGGTGTGCCACTGGTGCTGGACACGGCCGGTATTGAGCACCAGCGGGTAGGACTCATCCGGTAATTCGGAAGGCGGCAGCCAGGGCCGGGCGAAGAATCGGGCCTTGCCGCTGGCGGTAGCAAAAACGATGGCCGGGCGTTGACCATCGACACCGTCGCGTGGCGTCTGGCTCAGGCCGTCATTGAGGTAGCGCAGCGGACTGCGGCTGTCGGCCCGCCCCGGCTCGCACGGCCATTGCCGCGGGCCGTCTCGCAGTTGCTGATAATCGAGGCCGCGCAGGTCGTAGCCGGTCGCCGGGTTCCAGGCATGGCCGATTTCCTCGAATACCGCTTCGGCGCTGGCATAGCTGAAACCCTCGGCGTAACCCATGGCACAGGCTACCCGGGCAATGATCTGCCAGTCCGGCAGACTATCGCCGGGGGCATCCACCGCTTTGGCGGTAAGGGTCAGGTTGCGTTCGGAATTGATCATCACGCCTTCGGATTCGGCCCACAGCGCGGCGGGAAGAAGGATGTCGGCGTAGCGATTGGTTTCGGTGTCGAGAAAAGCGTCCTGGCTGATCACCAGTTCCGCCGCGCGCAGGCCGTCGATCACCCGCTGGCGATTGGCGACGCTGGCCACCGGGTTGCTGCAGATGATCCAGCAGGCTTTCACCTCGCCCGCCGCCATCTGCTCGAACAGGCCGATGGTGCCCTCGCCGCCTTCAGCGCGCAGACTGCCCGGCGCAATGTTCCAGAGGCCTTCGACGAACTGACGATCGGCCTCGACCAGCGCCGAACGCTGCCCGGGAAGGCCGGGGCCCATGTAGCCCATTTCCCTTCCGCCCATGGCATTGGGCTGACCGGTCAGCGAGAACGGTCCGCTGCCAGGACGGCAAATCGTTCCGGTTGCCAGGTGCAGATTGCACAGCGCATTGGTGTGCCAAGTGCCGTGGATGCTCTGGTTAAGGCCCATGGTCCAGCAGCTCATCCAGTCCTTCGCCGCACCGATCCAGGCGGCGGCCTGGCGGATATCGGCTTCAGCCAAACCGGTGATTTCAGCAACCCGCGCCGGCGTGTAATCGCCGAGGAAAGCCGGCATCTCGTCCCAGCCCTCGGTGTAGCGGGCGATGAAGTCGTTATCGGTATGGCCGTTTTCGTGCAGCAGGTGCAGCAGGCCGTTGATCAGGGCGAGGTCGGTGCCGGGACGAATCTGCAAAAACAGGTTGGCCTTGTCGGCAGTGGCGCTGCGCCGCGGATCGACGACGATCAGCCGCGCGCCAGCCTTGAGCCGGTCGAGCAGGCGCAAGAAAAGGATCGGATGACAGTCGGCCATATTGGCGCCGATGACGAAGAACACCTCGGCGTGTTCAAAGTCCTGATAGCTGCCCGGCGGGCCGTCCGCGCCTAGCGACAACTTGTAGCCGCTGCCAGCGCTGGCCATGCACAGGCGCGAGTTGGATTCGATATGCCGGCTGCGGATAAAGCCCTTCACCAGCTTGTTAGCCAGGTACTGGGCCTCCAGCGACATCTGCCCGGACACATACAACGCCACGGCGTCCGGCCCGTCGCGGTCGATGATTGCGCGCAGGCGGCGGGCGGTCTGCTCGATGGCCTGATCGATGCCCAGACGCACCGGGTCGCGCTGACGCTGATCGCGCAGAAAAGCCCATTCCATGCGCCCGGACTCGCGCAGCGGCTGATGGCAGCTCAGCCCTTTGGTGCAGAGCCGGCCGAAATTGCTCGGATGCTGCTTGTCCCCGCTGACCTTGGTCACCCGGTTGTCGGTCACACTCATGACGATGCCGCAACCGACACCGCAATACGGACAGACACTGCGCACCGTCGTGCTGGTCATGGCCCTGACTCCCCTGCCTTGCGCAAAAACAAAAAGGCGCCCTGCCGCTCCGCCCTGAAAACAGGGGAAGCAGCACGGCGCCTTTGTCGTGAACGGGGCAATCGACGTTGATTGCCTGATAGGCAGTTGAAAGCAAAGGACGCGCCAGAGTGCCCGAGGCCCTGATTCATGGGGCTCGGCGGTCTGTCGTGAGGAAATGGCTGCACCGTGATGGTGAGCTGTGCACCAAGGCGCGGCATGGTGTGCGGGAGAAATCGCAGGCACAAAAAAAGCGACCCTAAGGTCGCTTTCTTTGTAACTTCCGGGTGTTCAGTGGGCCCTGGAAGTTGAATATGGCGCAGCGGACGGGACTCGAACCCGCGACCCCCGGCGTGACAGGCCGGTATTCTAACCGACTGAACTACCGCTGCGCTTAACACTGAGTGGTGGGTGATGACGGGATCGAACCGCCGACCCTCTGCTTGTAAGGCAGATGCTCTCCCGGCTGAGCTAATCACCCTTCGTCTCGGTGTGGCGCGCATTCTACGGAGCACCCCAAGGTCTGTAAAGCACTTTTTGAAAAAAATTTTTCAGGCGTTCCAACGACTTAGCGGGGTTGGCCTCAGCGGGTCCGTCGGAGAATAATGCCCCCCTTATATAGAGAGGAGTGATCCGCCCCATGTGGTTCAAAAACCTGCTGAGCTACCGCCTGACCCAGGACATCCCGCTCGATGCCGAAGCACTGGAAACTGCACTGGCCACCAAGCCCGCTCGCCCATGCGCCAGCCAGGAGTTGACCACCTACGGTTTTGTCGCCCCCTTCGGCAAAGGCGAAGACGCGCCGCTGGTGCATGTCAGTGGTGACTTCCTGCTGATCGCCGCGCGCAAGGAAGAGCGCATCCTGCCCGGCAGCGTCGTGCGCGATGCGGTCAAGGAGAAGGTCGAAGAGATCGAGGCCGAGCAAATGCGCAAGGTCTACAAGAAGGAACGCGACCAGATCAAGGACGAGATCATCCAGGCCTTCCTGCCGCGTGCCTTTATCCGCCGCGCCATGGTCTTCGCCGCCATCGCGCCGAAGCTGGGCCTGGTGCTGGTCAACTCGGCGAGCGCCAAGCGCGCCGAAGACCTGCTGTCGACCCTGCGTGAAGTGATGGGCTCGCTGCCGGTGCGTCCGGTGACCGTGAAGATCGCCCCGACCGCCACCATGACCGACTGGGTGAAAAGCCAGAAAGCCGCTCCGGACTTCTATGTCCTGGACGAATGCGAGCTGCGCGACACCCATGAAGACGGCGGCATCGTCCGTTGCAAACGCCAGGACCTGACCAGCGACGAGATCCAGATGCACCTGGGCACCGGCAAGCAGGTCACTCAGTTGGCCCTGGCCTGGCAGGACAAACTGTCGTTCGTGCTCGACGACAAGATGGTCATCAAGCGCCTGAAGTTCGAAGAACTGCTGCAGGATCAGGCCGAGGAAGACGGTGGCGAGGAGGCCCTGGGCCAGCTCGATGCCAGCTTCACCCTGATGATGCTGACCTTCACCGAGTTCCTGCCGGCGCTGTTCGAAGCGCTGGGCGGTGAAGATATTCCGCAAGGCATCTGATGAAGCGCGGGGCCGCAGTTGCGGCCCCGCCTACATCCTGTTTGCCCTTCGCACCAAGACTGTGCACTATACTGCGCACTGCGAGGACGGCCTCGCGACGCACCGCGTGACCATCCGGGGACGGCCCCATCACCTGATGGAGTAACGAGCATGTCCTGGATCATTCTGTTTTTCGCCGGCCTTTTCGAAGTCGGCTGGGCTGTCGGCCTGAAATACACCGACGGCTTCACCCGCCCCCTGCCCACCGCCCTCACCGTCGCCGCCATGGCGGTAAGCCTTGGCTTGCTCGGTCTTGCCATGAAGGAATTGCCGCTGGGCACTGCCTATGCAATCTGGACCGGTGTCGGCGCCGTGGGCACGGTCATCGCCGGGATCATCCTGTTCGGTGAGTCGATGGCGCTGGTGCGGCTACTCAGCGTTGCGCTGATCGTCGCCGGCCTGATTGGATTGAAGGTCAGCGCAAGCTGACCTTCTTCGGTCACGCCGCTCAGCGAAACTCGCCGCGCAACGCCCCTACCCGTTCGCGCAACAACGCCGGCTCCGCCTGTTCTCCCGCAACAGCGGGGCCGGCCACCAGGGTCACCCGCGACCAGAATCGCCGGAAGAAGCCCTTGCCCGGATCGCGGCTGAAGAAACTCCCCCACAATCCCTGCAACGCCAGTGGAATCACCGGTACCGGCGTGCGCTGCAGAATCAGCTTCATCCCGCCCTTGAACTCATCGATCTCACCGTCGCCGGTCAGCTTGCCTTCCGGGAAGATGCACACCAGCTCACCGTCCTCCAGGTACGCGGCAATCCGCTCGAAGGCTCGCTCGTAGGTGGCGAGGTCTTCACTGCGCCCGGCGATCGGGATGGCGCCGGCGGTGCGGAAGATGAAGTTCAGCACCGGCAGGTTGTAGATCTTGTAGTACATGACAAAGCGCATCGGCCTACGCACCGCACCGGCGATCAGCAACGCATCGACGAACGACACGTGGTTGCACACCAGCAGCGCCGCGCCTTCGTCCGGGATCTGCTCCAGGTCGCGGTGCTTGACCCGGTACATGGAATGGCTCAGCAGCCAGATCATGAAGCGCATGCTGAATTCGGGAACGATGCTGAAGATGTAGGCGTTCACCGCAATATTGAGCAGGGACACCACCAGGAACAGCTCGGGAATCTCCAGCCCGGCCACACCCAACAGAGCCATGGTGACAATGGCTGAGACCACCATGAACAGCGCATTGAGGATGTTGTTCGCGGCGATGACCCGGGCCCGTTGGTCTTCCGGGGTGCGCGCCTGGATCAGCGCATACAGCGGCACGATATAGAAGCCGCCGAACACGCCGAGGCCGACAATCGACAGCAGGACCCACCAGGCCTTGGCCATGCCCAGCAGCGCCAGCCAGTCATACGGCGCGATGCCGGCCGGGATATCGCCGGAATGCCACCACCAGAGCAGGCCAAACAGGGTCAGGCCAAAGGAACCGAACGGCACCAGGCCGATTTCCACCTTGCGCCCGCTCAAGCGCTCGCAGAGCAGCGAGCCGAGGGCGATGCCCACCGAGAACAGGGTCAGGATCAGGGTGACCACGGTTTCATCGCCGTGCATCCACACCTGGGCATACGCCGGAATCTGCGTCAGGTAGATCGCCCCGACGAACCAGAACCACGAGTTGCCGACGATCGAACGCGACACCGCCGGGGTCTGCCGCAAGCCCATGCGCAGGGTCGCGCCGGTCTGGGCGACGATATTCCATTGCAGCTTGAGTTCCGGCGACGCCGCGGCAGCCCGGGGAATGGCGCGACTGGCGAGATAACCGAGCACCGCGGTGCCGACGATGCCACTGGCCACCACCGGGGCGTAAGTGCTGTTGGACATCATCACCCCGGCGGCGATGGTGCCGGCGAGGATCGCCAGGAACGTGCCCATCTCCACCAGGCCGTTGCCGCCGACCAGTTCTTCTTCACGCAGGGCCTGGGGCAGGATCGAGTACTTCACCGGGCCGAACAACGCCGAGTGCGTGCCCATGGCGAACAGCGCCAGGAGCATCAGCCACAACTGGTTATAAAGGAAGCCGACCGCGCCGATGCTCATGATCACCACCTCGGCCAGCTTGATCGCGCGGATCAGGGCGTCCTTGGTGTATTTCTCGCCGAATTGCCCGGCCAGCGCCGAGAACAGGAAGAACGGCAGGATGAACAGCAATGCGCAGAGGTTGACCAGCATCGAGCCATCGCCGCCGATGCTGAGCTTGTAGAGGATCGCCAGGATCAACGACTGCTTGTACAGGTTGTCGTTGAATGCCCCCAGCGACTGGGTAATGAAGAAGGGCAAGAAGCGGCGTTTCTTGAGCAAGGCGAACTGCGAGGTGTGGCTCATCGTCCATGTACCTGAGTGGGCTTTGTGATTTGAGGCGCCGAGCGCGAGAAAAGCCACACTTTGCCGGATTGGCCGTCTTTCAATCCAGTGCCGCTTGCCGCGATCGGTCAGCCCTTCTTGCGACCGCAATCGGCAATACACGGCGAAACGAACAACTCGCCCCGCCACGCCCCGCGCACGGTGCGCCAGGCCACCACCGACCACATCCCGATCAACGCCAGCACCAGCACGCCGCCGAGGGTCTGGAAGAATCCGAGCTTGAGCCACACCGCCAGTTTCAGCGTCGCCAGGGCGTACACCCCCAGCGGGAAGGTAAAGCCCCACCAGCCCAGGTTGAACGGCATGCCCTGATGCAGGTGACGCAGGGTGATCAGCACCGCGGTCAGCAACCACCAGAACCCACAGCCCCAGAGCACGATCCCGGCGATCAGGCCCAGGCCGCGGGCGATTTCGCCAAAGCCGGCCAAGCCGTTGGCGGCGAAGATCGCCGGGGCATCACCGCCGAGCAGCAGCATGCCGAGCGCGCCGGTGCCGATCGGGCCGAGCGCCAGCCAGCTCGAGGCGGCCATGTGCGCCGGTGGCAGTTTGTGCAGGGCCATGCGCAGGATAAGGATGGTCAGGATGCTGAACGCCACTGGCAACGACACCGCCCACAGCACATAACTGGTGATCAGCACCTGGAACTGCCGCGCGGCGTCGTCCAGATGAACTGCCAGCAAGCCGCCGCTGGCCGCCGCCACTTCCGCCGCCACCACCGGCAGCAGCCAGACCGCCGTCATCTGGTCGATGCTGTGCTCCTGGCGCGTGAACATCAGAAACGGAATCGCCACGCCACACAGCAGCGCCAGCGCCACATCCAGCCACCACAGCGCTTCGACCCACGGCAGGATGCCGTCGCCAAAACGCGCGAGGCCAAACGCCAGGGCGCCGTTGAGCAAGGTCGCCAGCGCCATGGGAATGGTGCCGAAGAACATCGACACCGTGGAGTGGGCGAAGATGCGCCGCGCTTCATCGAAGAACAGCACCCAGCGCGCGCCATAAAGAACACAGAACAACACGAACAACCCCATGGCCAGCCACCACAGCGCTTCGGCGACGCCCGCCAGTGCCGGCATCGCCTGCGGCAAGGCCAGCGCCAGCACACCGGTGCCCATAACCACGGCGAACCAGTTCGGCGTGAACTGGCGAATCACCTCGCGGGGATGGGCCAACTGGTTGAAAGGGCGTAAGGGATGGGCAGTGGTCTGGCAAGTCATGGCGGTTATCTCCTGTCCTCTGATGAGGTAGGAATGAGCTTACAACTGACAGGAATATCCATATAACGGGTATTTTCTCTATCTGTTATCGACTTAACAGATAACAGAACCCCGCAATTGCGCCACAACCCGTCTGGATCGCCACTTCCCTGCGACACCCCGCCACTGCGACCTTGGTCGGCGCTGACGAAGCGTTGGCGGCATGCCAGACTGATTGATCGAGGCTCGCCGTCTGCCATGCCGGCCAGCTCATTTTTTGTTCGGAGTTGTCATGTCGTTGTCCAGCGGGCTGATCGCGGTGGTCGCCCTGGCCTATATGGCCATCATGTTCGCTATCGCCTTCTACGGTGACCGTCGCAGCACCCCGCTGCCGCCGCGCCTGCGCGCGTGGGTCTACAGCCTGTCGCTGGCGGTGTACTGCACCAGCTGGACGTTCTTCGGCGCGGTCGGCCAGGCCGCCGAACAACTCTGGGCGTTCCTGCCGATCTACCTCGGGCCGGTGCTGCTGATGATCTTCGCGCCCTGGGTGCTGCAGAAGATGGTGGCGATCAGCAAACAGGAAAACATCACCTCCATCGCCGACTTCATCGCCGCCCGCTACGGCAAATCGCAGGCGCTCGCGGTGGTGGTCGCGCTGATCTGCCTGGTCGGCGTGCTGCCCTATATTGCCCTGCAACTGAAAGGCATCGTCCTCGGCGTCAACCTGCTGATCGGCGCCAACGCCGACGCCACCGGCAGCCGGGTGCAAGACACCGCGCTGGTGGTGTCGCTGGTGCTGGCGCTGTTCTCCATCGTCTTCGGCACCCGCAGTCTCGACGTTACCGAGCACCACCGCGGCATGGTCCTGGCCATCGCCTTCGAAGCCATCGTCAAGCTGCTGGCCTTCCTCGCCGTCGGCGCCTTCGTGGTGTTCAACCTGTATGACGGTTTCGACGACCTGTTCAGCCAGGCCAAGGCCTCGCCGGCGCTGGACGCCTACTGGCAAGAGACCATCAACTGGCCGTCGATGGTGGTGCAGACCGGGGTGGCGATGATGGCGATCATCTGCCTGCCCAGGCAGTTCCAGGTCACCGTAGTGGAGAACATCGAGCCGCAGGACATGCGCATGGCCCGCTGGGTGTTTCCGATGTACCTGGTTCTGGCCGCACTGTTCGTGGTGCCGATTGCCCTGGCCGGACAAATGCTGCTGCCCGGCACGGTGATTTCCGACTCCTTCGTCATCAGCCTGCCATTGGCCGAGGCCCATCCGAGCCTGGCCCTGCTGGCGTTTATCGGCGGTGCTTCGGCCGCTACCGGCATGGTCATCGTCGAGGCCGTGGCGCTGTCGACCATGGTGTCCAACGACATGCTGCTGCCCTGGCTGCTGCGCCGCAACAACGCCGAGCGTCCGTTCGAAGCGTTCCGCCACTGGATGCTCACGGTGCGCCGGGTGACCATCGTGGTCATCCTGCTGCTGGCGTATGTCAGCTACCGCTTGCTCGGTTCGACGGCGAGCCTGGCGACCATCGGCCAGATCGCCTTCGCCGCGGTCACCCAACTGACCCCGGCCATGCTCGGCGCGCTGTACTGGAAACAGGCCAACCGGCGCGGCGTGTTCGCCGGTCTCGCCACCGGCACCTTCCTCTGGTTCTACACCCTGGTGCTACCGATCGCCGCCCATAGCCTGGGCTGGTCGCTGGAGCTATTCCCCGGCCTGGCGTGGCTGCACGGCAACCCGCTGGACCTGCCGATCACCCCGCTGACCCAAGGCGTGGTGCTGTCGCTGGCCGGTAACTTCACCGTGTTCGCCTGGGTCTCGGTGCTGTCGCGGACCCGGGTCACCGAGCACTGGCAGGCCGGGCGTTTCATCGGCCAACAAAGCAGCGCGCGGCCGAGCAACCGGTCGCTGCTGGCGGTGCAGATCGATGACCTGCTGCACCTCGCCGCGCGCTTTGTCGGCGAGGAACGTGCACGGCAGAGCTTCATCCGCTTCGCCTACCGCCAGGGCAAAGGCTTCAACCCCAACCAGAATGCCGACGGCGAGTGGATCGAACACACCGAGCGCCTGCTCGCCGGCGTGCTGGG
The DNA here is from genome assembly GCF_025466035.1 of Pseudomonas sp. 20P_3.2_Bac5. Classification (NCBI taxonomy): domain Bacteria; kingdom Pseudomonadati; phylum Pseudomonadota; class Gammaproteobacteria; order Pseudomonadales; family Pseudomonadaceae; genus Pseudomonas; species Pseudomonas sp. 20P_3.2_Bac5. The sequence goes on from NZ_JANLOA010000131.1 coordinate 20,303, forward strand.
CACGTCCTCGACCCGCGCGGTGGTCAAGGCGGCCATCGAAGGCCGCGACATGCAGCTCGAAGACGTAGTGCGCATCGCCGACGAAGCCTCGGAGGTGCTGCAGTTCAACCGCGCGCTGCTGCAAGGCGCCATCGAGAACATCAGCCAGGGCATCAGCGTGGTCGACCAGTCGTTGCGCCTGGTGGCGTGGAACCGCCGCTATCTTGAGCTGTTCAACTACCCGGACGGGCTGATCAGCGTTGGCCGGCCGATTGCCGACATCATTCGCTACAACGCCGAACGCGGCCTGTGCGGCCCCGGCGAAGCGCAGGTTCACGTTGCCCGGCGCCTGCACTGGATGCGCCAGGGCCGCGCGCATACCTCCGAGCGGCTGTTCCCCAACGGCCGGGTCATCGAGCTGATCGGCAACCCGATGCCGGGCGGCGGTTTCGTCATGAGCTTTACCGACATCACCCCGTTCCGCGAAGCCGAACAAGCGCTCAAGGACTCCAACGAAAGCCTCGAACAACGGGTCGCCGAGCGCACCCGCGAGCTGTCGCAACTGAACCTGGCGCTGACCGAAGCCAAGAGCCACGCCGAGGCGGCGAACAAGTCCAAGACCCGATTCCTCGCTGCGGTCAGCCACGACCTGATGCAGCCGCTGAACGCCGCGCGACTGTTCTCGGCGGCACTGTCGCACCAGGCCGAGGGCCTGTCCGGCGAGGCCCAGCAACTGGTCCTGCACATGGACAGCTCGCTGCGCTCGGCGGAAGAACTGATCAGCGACCTGCTGGATATCTCGCGCCTGGAAAACGGCAAGATCACCCCGGACGCCAAGCCCTTCGCCCTCAGCGAACTGTTCGACACCCTCGGCGCCGAGTTCAAGGTGCTGGCCCGCGAACAGGGCCTGGATTTCCGCCTGCGCGGCAGCCGCCTGCGGGTGAACAGCGACATGAAGCTGCTGCGGCGTATCTTGCAGAATTTCCTCACCAACGCCTTCCGCTACGGCAAGAGCCCGATCCTGCTGGGCGTGCGCCGCCACAAGGACCACCTGTGGCTGGAGGTCTGGGACCGCGGGCCGGGCATCGCTGACGACAAGCTGCAAGTGATCTTCGAAGAATTCAAACGCCTGGACAGCCACCAGACCCGCGCCGAAAAAGGCCTCGGCCTGGGCCTGGCGATCGCCGACGGTCTGTGCAAGGTGCTCGGCCATCCGCTGGAGGTGCAGTCATGGACCGGCAAGGGCAGCGTGTTCCGGGTCAAGGTGCCGCTGGCCAGTGAGCGGGCTATCGAGCCGGTGAAGACGCCGGAACAGGCCGGCCAGCCGCTGGCGGGCCTGCAAGTGCTGTGCGTGGATAACGAAGACAGCATCCTGATCGGCATGAACAGCCTGCTCAGTCGCTGGGGCTGCCAGGTCTCCACCGCGCGCAACCGGGAGGAATGCGCCGCATTGCTGGACAAGGGCCTGCGCCCGCACCTGGCGTTGGTGGACTATCACCTGGACGACGGCGAGGTGGGGACGGAATTGATGGCCTGGCTACGCACCCGCCTCGGCGAGCCGGTGCCCGGCGTGGTGATCAGCGCCGACGGGCACGGCGAGACCGTGGCCAAGGTGCATGCCGCGGGCCTCGACTACCTGAGCAAGCCGGTCAAGCCGGCAGCCTTGCGCGCCCTGCTCAATCGCCATCTGAGCCTGGTGCAGTAAGCAGATCGTTGGCCGGGTTGTCGCCGGCCTGCATGGCTCGCTCCAGCAGGTCGGTCGGCAGGCTCTTGCTGGCCCGGGCGCCGAGCAGCTTGAGCTGCTCGCTGCGGCTGATCAGGTTGCCGCGCCCCTCGCAGAGTTTGTTGCGCGCCGCCGCGTAAGCCTTGTCGACCTGTTGCAAGCGACTGCCGAGTTCGTCCAGGTCCTGGATGAACAGCACGAACTTGTCGTACAGCCAGCCGGCGCGCTCGGCGATTTCCTTGGCGTTCTGGCTCTGCCGCTCCTGTTTCCACAGGCTGTCGATAACCCGCAAAGTGGCCAGCAGCGTGGTCGGGCTGACGACCACGATCTGCCGGTCGAAGGCTTCCTGAAACAGCGTCGGCTCGGCCTGCAACGCCGCCGAAAATGCCGCTTCGATCGGCACGAACAGCAGAACGAAATCCAGGCTGCGCAAACCTTCAAGGCGGCTGTAGTCCTTGCTGGACAAGCCTTTGATGTGGCTGCGCAACGAGTGCACGTGCTGCTTCAATGCGGCTTGGGCGACATCGTCTTCGGTGGCGGCGACGAACTGCTGATAGGCGGTCAGGCTGACCTTGGAGTCCACCACGACCTGCTTGTCGTCCGGCAGGAAAATCAGCACGTCCGGCTGGAAACGCTCGCCATCGGCGCTTTTCAGGCTGACCTGGGTCTGGTACTCGCGGCCCTTCTCCAGGCCGGCATGTTCCAACACCCGCTCCAGAATCAGTTCGCCCCAGTTGCCTTGGGTTTTCTGCCCCTTGAGGGCCTGGGTCAGGTTGGTTGCCTCGTCGCTCAGGCGCAGGTTGAGTTGTTGCAGGCGCTCCAGCTCCTTGCCCAGCGAGAAACGCTCGCGCGCTTCCTGCTGGTAGCTTTCTTCCACCCGTTTTTCGAAGGCCTGGATGCGCTCCTTGAGCGGATCGAGCAACTGCCCGAGGTGCTGCTGGCTGGTCTGGGCGAAACGCTGTTCGCGCTCGTCGAAGATGCGCGTGGCCATTTCCGCGAACTGCGCACGCAATTCGTCCCGCGAGCCTTGCAGGTCATTCAGGCGTTGCTGGTGGCTGTCCTGCTGCTCGCGCAGCTCGGCGTCAAGGGCGGCGCAGCGGGCATCGAGGTGGCGCAGCTCGGCTTCGCGGGCGCTGCGTTCAAGGTTCCAGGCGTGGGCGGCATCGCGCGCGTTGTCGCGGTCGATCTGCAGCAGGTCCAGTTCGCGGGCCTGGGCGGCGAGATTGGCCTGTTTGACCGCGTTGGCCTGGCTGAGGTCGCTGATCTCGTCACGGCTGGCGTCCAATTGCGCCTGCAGGCCTTCCTGGGCCAGTAGCGCGCTATTCAGGCGCTCCTCGTGCAGAATCGCCAGGGCCTGGCGCTCCGTCTGCTGGCGCTGCCAACGCAACAGCAGCAGGCCCGACGGCACCAGGGTCAGCACCACACCCAGCATCACACTGGCCAGATCGATTGCAGCCATCGACAACATGCTCACCCCCGGAAAAAAGTCCCGCAGAGCTTAACAGCACCCGAGCGCGGTGCAGCACTCAGCCGCGCGGCAGTTGCCCCAGCAGGCGGCTGGCTTCTGCCGAGCCCTTGGCCGCGGCCTGTTCAAGCCAGTGACGGGCCTGTTCCGGCTCGTTGACTTCGGGCTGGCTGCAGAGCCGGCCGTACTCCAGTTGCGCCCGTCGGTCACCGGCCCGGGCCGCCTGGCGCAGCAGCTCATGACCGATACGCCGGTCGCGGGCATTGCCGCAATCGCGGCAGAGCATCTGGCCCAAACGGCTTTGCGCCACCACCACGCCTTCGCGGGCCGGCTGCTTGAGCAGGCGACCGGCAAAATGCTTGACCTGGGGTTTGTCACCCAGCCGCGGGCTGTCCAGCAGCCACAGGGCAACCCTCAGCGAGAAACGCCGAGGCTCGGGAACGGACGATGACGAAGGATTGGAGTCTGAGGATTTACCGCGAAACTTCATAAAAACAGGCAAGGCATTTCTTGGGGCGCGCACTCTACCCGATTTTTCCGACGATCGCCCGGCTCATTTCTGAAGTTTTTTTCGATTCCGCTGAAGTTTTTTCTTGACCTTTCTTAGGTGATTTTTTAGCCAGTACTACGCCCAAGGAAAATTGTCGGACAGCTTCCGACAAGCTAGCACGCCCGTCCTAGAGCAACCGCTCGGGACAATCCACAGAAGCTGTGGATAACTCGGTGGACAACCGCCCCTGACACCCCGCAAACCCCGGTGGAATGGGGCTCCCAGTCAAACTGTCGATTTTTTCACCAGCTCAAAAAAGTGTTTTTTTTCATTGACTTGTCCGTTCGAGCAAGTCAATGGCAGGCGTATCTCAGGCTGTTACAGCGTTGTGACACAGGTCGCTCCAAGTGTGTACAAGCGCCCCAAAGCGAGGCGGCTCACTGCACCATCACAGCGATTCGCGTCAAGAAGCGGGGCTTCACAGCGACCAGCAAAGTGGACATAATGCTCGGCTCGCCGGACGAAAGATAAAAAAGCTTGCCAATCCCAGGCGAGCCCGATACTCTTGCCGCCGTTAGTACCAAGCTGAAACTCATTCTGGCAAAAGCGGTCCTTGCAGCATCGCCCACTCTTCAGGGCCATCCTGCTGAAACAGGACCCGCCACTCGAAAGCTCCCCAGGCAAATCCATACCCGCCCTGCCGAGCCAAAAAGCAGATTGAACAGGATCCTCACCCAGAGGCGCAGAACCCTGCCCTGGTGTGTTGCCCGTCTTCTGAAGTACCTACCAGTCAGCCCAGGCGCCACTTTTTATTGCGCTCATCACTGGCTGCCCTGTTCCAGTCAGGTTCTCCGCATCGCCTCATTAAAGGCCAGCGTTACTGGAACGTTTGAAATATATACGGCTCAAACTTGCCGTATCTCATGCAGGAACTTCCAATAATGATGAATCAAAACACCCGTACTCAGGCTGCCATTCGCACCCTATCCCAGGCTTTTGCGCCACTGAACTGCATCATTCTCGCCTCGCGCAAGAACAGCTTCAGCTTCACCCTGGTCGACGAAAACGGTATCGCTCAACACAGCGAGCGCCTGTATCCCGACCAATACACCGGTGCCGAACCGCTGCAAGCGGTCATCGACCGGACCCGTCAGGCGCTCGTCGCCTGATGGACACACGCCCAAGCCCCTCATTCGAGGGGCTTTTGCTATCCGCATAGCCGTTCCGGCACCCTCGAAACACCCCTGTTTTTTAAGTACCTAACGGCATATGACCTATAACGAAAAGCCGGAAATGATTTAAAAACAGCCCTTTACAGCGCAAATATGACACTACACTTCAACTCAAGCGGCCCTGTCCGCTTCCGGCGGGCCTGACCCCCGACCACCTGCTGCCAAGCACCAGCGTCCCGCCGGCCACTTTCCAGTTCGAGGGCATTATGGGTATCGCCGCGAGCGAGTTGAGCCAATACGTGATCCGTCCGACCCTGATCTATCTGGACCGTCACTGCCCCAGCGCCGAAGCCCTGCTACTGGGCGTAGCGGCCAGCCAGTCAGCCCTCGGCGCCGCCCTCCACGATCGTCGCGGCCATGGCCTCTACCGCATCGCCGAACTGCGTCACCAATCCATCTGGGATCACTTTCTCGCCCGCGACCCGGAACTGGCCAGCCTCGTGCGTGGTCTGGCTAGTCAACATGCCTTTCTCAATGGCCCGCACCTGGAACTGACAGTCAACCTCCGTTACGCGACTGCCATTGCCTGGATGCTGATCGAAGAACAGGCGCCTCGATTACCCGATGCCGATGATCTGCTCGGCATGGCGAAAATATGGCGCCAGATATTTCAGCCACAGGGCCGGCTGCGCGACTTCACCCGGGCCTGGCAGGCGTGCATCACGCCATTGGAACGTCAGGCATGTTAGGAAAATAACGACATCAGCAAACGGAAAGAATTGCCAACTATGGTCGGATTGTCCTACAAAACCGCTCTATCTCCGGCGATACAGCCTATAGCGCATGTAGGAAAATGTTGGTAATTTGCGCCCCGGTGATCCCCTGGAGTTTCTAATAATGAAAAAAGTCACACTCATCAAAACCACCCTCAGTCTTGCCGTTGCCCTGGCCTCTTCCAACCTGTTTGCCAGCGGTTTCGCGCTCAACGAACAGAGCATCAGCGGCATGGGCACCGGTTTCGCGGGCCGTTCTTCTTCTGCCGACGACGCCAGCACCGTGTTTGGCAACCCTGCCGGCATGTCGCGCCTGAAACGTGAACAAGTCACCGTTGGCGGCGCCGCCGTCATTGCCAAGACAGATATCAAGCACGCAAGCGGCACCTTCGGTGGCAGCAATGACGGCGACATGGTTCCCGTGGTTGGCGTCCCGATGGGCTACTACGTCAAGCCGATCGACGACCACTGGAGCTTCGGCTTCGGCATGTACGTGCCGTTCGGCCTGCTGACCGACTATGAAAACGGCTTTGCCGGCCGTTACTTCGGGAGCAAGTCCGAAGTGCAAGTCGTCACCCTGCAGCCAACCATCAGCTACGCCTTCAACGACAAGGTCTCGATCGGCTTCGGTCCGACCATCAACCGTATCGAAGGCGCCCTGGAATCTGCTGCGCTGAACCGCGCAACCCTGGGCCGCAACGACGGCAAGGTGAAGATTTCCGGTGACGACACCGCTATCGGCTACAACATCGGCATCCTGGTGCAGGCCACCGACAGCACCCGCGTCGGCCTGACCTACCACTCGATGGTCGACTACAAGCTCGAAGGCGACACCAAGATCCAGGGTTCCGGCTTTGGCCCGCTGAGCGGCTCCAAGTACGACGCCTCGCTGAAGATCAAGACCCCTGAGTCGGTGGACTTCTCGGTTACCCACGAGCTGGACGACCAGTGGACGATCTACGCGGGCAGCACCTGGACCCGCTGGAGCCGCTTGGAAGCCATCACCGTCAACAACGAAGGCGTGCCGGCGGCCCTGGCGCCAACCCTCGGCCAGATCAGCGAAGAGCAGGACTGGCATGACACCTGGGCACACGCCATCGGTGCTTCCTACAAGCTGAACAAGGAATGGGTACTGCGCACCGGCTTCACCGTCGACCAGTCGCCGACCAACAACGTCAACCGCTCGCCGCGCATTCCGACTGGCGATCGCAAGATCTTCAGCCTCGGCGCCGGCTGGAGCCCGAATGACGACATGACCATCGACGTCGCCTACTCCTACCTGTGGGAAGAAGACGCGAAGATCAATCAGACCACGTCGCCGACCGACCCTGCGCACTTCAAGGGCTCGTACCGCGCCACCTACGAAAACAGTGCACACGGCGTGGGCGCGTCCCTGACCTACCGCTTCTGATTTCGCTTCTGGCTGTATGAAGAAACCGCCCTCGTGGCGGTTTTTTCATGGGTGCGATTTGACCTTCCACTCGTCGCCCAGATTCGCCTGAAGAAACGCCTGGAACGCGCGCACTTTCGGCGTCATCGCCAAACGGTCGGTGACGCACAGGTAGATGTCCATCGGCTCGGTCTGGGCGTAGGCCTGCTCACCCCCCTTGTCTTCGAACAACCGCACCAGTTCCCCGCGCTCGATATAAGGCCGGGCGACGAACTCGGCGAGCCGGGTCACGCCGCCGTCGCGGGCAGCCATCTGGGCCAGGACGTCGATATCGTCGCTGATCAGCACATCGCCGAACTCGGCATCGAAGCGCAAACCATCGCGCACGAAGCCCCAGCGCAGGAAGCGCCCATCCACCGGGTAGCGGAACACCAGGCAACGGCGCTGCTTCAGCTCTTCCGGACTTTGCGGCCAGCCCTCGCGCGCCAGGTAGCCAGGGGATGCGCAACAGACAAACGGCACTTGGGCGACGTGTCGCGCCAGCAAGCCGTCTTCAAGCTGCGGGGTGATGCGGATACTCACATCCACACCCTGGCGGGCGTGGTCGACTTTGTTGTCACTCGTAAGCAATTCAATCGAAAGGCGCGGATACAGCGCGCTGAAATTAGGAATCAACCGCCCCAGCACGTGACGGCCGAACGCCGAGGAAGTGGAAATGCACAGGCGGCCTTGAGGCTCGCTATCCACGGTGGTCACGGCCTGTTGTGCTTCTTCGAGGTCGCGTTCGATATGCCGGACTTTCTCGTAATAGAGCGTACCGCTCGCAGTCAGCACCATGCTGCGAGTGGTGCGGGCCAGCAGGCGGACCTGCAGGTGCGCTTCGAGACGGGCGATATTCTGGCTGACCGCGGCCGCACTCAAGCCGAGACTGCGGGCGCCGCCAGCGATGCTACCGGCCTCGACCACCTTGATGAAGCTCTTGATCAGGCCCAGCAGGTTCAAGGGCAATCTCCGGAATTCGTAAGGTTCTCTTTATAAAGACCTAAGACCTGCCCGTCTACTTGCGCCGCGAATGCCTTGTTAACCTGCGCCCACTCAACTGAATCCTTCGAGGAGCATTCATGACTTCATCCGCCGTCACCCGCCGTCCGAAACTCGGCGTTCGCGCCACCCCGTACGTCTTCGCGTTCTATATGTCGTCCATCATGGCCATGCTGATGTGCTTCGTGATCACCGCCGCCAACAGCGGTGTCAACGAGCATTACCTGGGCAATGTGCTGCGGGCCTATCAACTGGCCATGCCGGTCGCGTTCGTCTGCGTGCTGGTAGTCCGGCCAATCGTGATCAAGCTGGTGTCGTGGACTGTTCACCCGCCGAAATGATCCCGCGCCGCATCAGGGCCGGGAGGCGATGGCTTTTTCGATGGCTGCCTTGAAATCCGGATCATCCGGCTTGGTCAGGCTGGAGAAATTGGCCACCACCTTGCCCTGGCGGTCGACCACGTATTTGTAGAAATTCCATTTCGGCGCGCTGCTCTGCTGCGCCAGCTCGCGAAACAGCGGCGTGGCATCGGCGCCGCGCACCCGCTGCGGCTCGGTCATGGTGAAGGTCACGCCGTAGTTGGCGTAGCAGACCTTGGCGGTCTTCTCGCTGTCGGCGTCTTCCTGCTTGAAGTCATTGGACGGCACGCCGAGCATTTCCAGCCCCTGCCCGTGGTACTCCTTGTAGACCGCCTCGAGCCCTTCGAACTGCGGGGCGAAACCGCAATAGCTGGCGGTGTTGACCACCACCAGCGGCTTGCCGGCGAACTGCTCGCACAGATCGATCCGCTCCTTGGCGCGCAGTTTCGGCAATTCGCCCTGGAGCAAGGCCGGGCAGCCATCGGCCAGAGCGAAACCACTGAAGCCGAGCAGGAGTGAGGCAATCAACAGGCGGCGTACGTGCATGAAGGTTCTCCTTTTGGGGTGCGAACCGTCAGCCTACGCCTAACAGACGCCCATGCCCAACTGCATCAACGCCAGGCCGCCGCGCTGCCAGCCCCACCAGGCCAGCGCCAGCAACAGGGTTGCCAGCGACAGCCCGCCCAGCCACAGACCGTAGCGGCTCACGCCGCCCCCGCCGAGGCTTGCAAACGCGCCACCGGGCGCTCGCGCACCGGCCAGTTCAATGCCGCCGCCAGCAGGCTGAGCACAATGGAAATCTGCCAGACCAGATCGTAGTTACCGGTCTGGTCATAGACCACCCCGCCCAGCCAGCCACCCAGGAAGGCACCGAGTTGATGGAAGAGGAAGACGATCCCGCCGAGCATCGACAGGTTGCGCACGCCGAACAGGGTCGCCACGGTGCCGTTGGTCAGTGGCACGGTGGACAGCCACAGCAGGCCCATGGCGATACCGAACAGGTAGGCGCTGAACGTGGTGATCGGCGCCCAGAGGAACAGCACGATGACCACGCTGCGCAGCAGGTACAGCCCGGCCAGCAGGCGCGGCTTGGACATCCGCCCGCCAAGCCAGCCGGCGGTGTAGGTGCCGACGATATTGAACAGCCCGACCAGCGCCAGCACCGTGGTCCCGGTGGTCGCCGGCAGGTGCTGGTCCACCAGGTACGCCGGCAGGTGCACGCCGATGAACACCACCTGGAAACCGCACACGAAGAAGCCCAGCGCCAACAGCCAGAAACCCGTGTGCGAACAGGCTTCGCGCAGGGCCTCGCCGAGGGTCTGTTCATGACCCTGGGCCGGCAACGGACGGTCCTTGAGCATGCTCACCAGCGGCACGATGAACGCCACCATCAGGCCCAGCGCCAGCAACGCCAGCGACCAGCCCAACCAGTTGATCAAACCGAGGGTGCCGGGAAGCATGGCGAACTGGCCGAACGAGCCGGCAGCGCTGGCGATACCCATGGCCATGCTGCGTTTTTCAGGGGGTACGGCGCGACCAACCACACCGAGGATCACCGAGAACGAGGTGCCGGACAGGCCGATACCGATCAGCAAGCCGGCACTGAGGGACAGCGTGACAGGCGAGTCCGACATGCCCATCAGCACCAGGCCACAGGCATAAAGGATGCCGCCGATGACCACCACTTTCGCCGCGCCCAACCGATCAGCCAAAGCTCCGGCGAAAGGCTGGGCCAGGCCCCAGACCAGGTTCTGCAAGGCGATGGCAAAGGCGAAGACGCCGCGGCCCCAGCCGAATTCGGCACTCATCGGCGCCAAGAACAGGCCGAAGCCGTGTCGCACGCCCAGCGACAACGCCAGGATCAGCGCCGCGCCCAGCAACAGCCAGCCACTGGTTCGCCATACGGATGTCATTGTTCTTCTCTCCTGTGCCGGAAATTATTTGCGGGTATATACCCGCTTAAGGTCGTTAAAACTCAGGCCAACTGTTTCAGCAAGCGGACCAGCTCATCGCGCTGCGTTTCACCCAGGGTGTCCACCAGCCGTTCCTGAGCCTGCTCCCACGCGGGTTCGGCGGCCTGCAAGCGGGCCTTGCCCTGTTCGGTGAGCAACACCAGGCGATGGCGCAAGTCATCGCCCTCGGTCATGGCCACCAAACCGTCAGCCTGCAACACCTTGAGGTTGCGGCCCAGGGTGCTGCGGTCCAGGCCCATGGCGTCGGCCAAAGACGAAATACTCGGCTTGTCGAGGCGTTGCAGGTGCCGCAGCAGGGAAAACTGGGCGACATTGATGCCGAAGCCTTCGAGGGCTTCGTCGTAATGCCGGCTCACCCCACGGGCAGCGCGACGCAGATGAGTGCAGATGCAAATACCGGTCAACATGAAAGCGTGTATATACCCGCATCTCGACAAACGCAACAAAACATTTCAGCCGAGCCCCAGGGCAAGGCTCAACAAAACCACCGTTTCCAGCAACTCCAGCAAGGCGCCAGCGGTATCGCCGGTGGTGCCGCCCAGTCGTCGCATCATCGAGCGACGCAAGGCGAAAAAGGCCAGCCCCGCCGCCAGCAATGCCACTGCCGCCGCCCCGCCGCCCATGAGCAGACAACCCGCGCCACTCAGCAACAACATCCAAGTCGCGCCACGACGCGGCAGGTGTTCGGCCAACGCCTGGCCGAGCCCGCCGGGCCGCACATACGGCGTATGGAGAAACAGCGCCAGCATCGCCGCCCGCCCTATCACGGGTGCGAGCAACAGCAGTGCGCCCTGCCCCGTCTCGATCAGGGCCAGCAACGCGCAGAACTTGAGCAGCAGCACCAACACCAGCGTGACCACCGCAATCGGCCCGCTACGCGGGTCCTTCATGATGGTCAGCGTGCGCTCGCGATCGCCGAAACCACCCAGCCAGGCATCGGCGCTATCGGCCAGCCCGTCCAGGTGCAGGCCACCGCTCAAGGCGACCCAGGCACTCAGCAGCAGCGCCGCATGCAACAGCGGCGGGCTGCCGGCCAACACGGTGTTCAAGCCCCAGAGCAGCACACCGAACAACAGCCCCACCAACGGATAGAAGAGCAGCGACCGCCCGTTCTGCTGGGGCGATGGCATGCCCGGCAAGGTCACCGGCAGGCTGCTGAGGAACTGCAAGGCGATCCAGAATGGCAACATCAGCAGATCTCCCGCAACCGGCCACCCGCCTCGACATCCAGCCGATGCAGCGCACCATGGCCGACCTGCACCTGCAACAACTGCTCACGGGGCAACCCACGGGCGCGCGCCAGCAACTGGCGCATGACCCCGCCATGCGTCACCAGCAACACCCGCTGACCGGCATAAGCCAATTGCAACCGCTCCAACGCGGCCAGCACCCGCGTGGAAAACGCGTCCACCGGCTCGCCCCCCGGCGGGGTGAAACCGTAGGGGTCAGCCCAGAACTGGCCCAGCGCCTGTTCGTGGTCCTGCATCAGGTCGAGGGCGCTACGTCCTTCCCAATCACCGAAATGCAGCTCCTGAAGCCCCGGATCCAGCGCCAGCGGCAGGTCCAGACGCTCCGCCAGCACCTCGGCAAACCGCGCGCAGCGCTGCAACGGCGAACTCACCAGTTGATCCCAAGGCCCGGCCTCGGACACCGCAGCGTGCATCTGCGCCCAACCCTGCTCAGTCAAGGCGTCATCAAGGCTGCCGCGAAAGCCGCCGCCCAGTTCGGTTTCGCCGTGCCGCAGGAGGTCGAGGATCATGCCGGACGGTCCGCCACCGCGGCTTCGGCGAATGTCGCCATCTGCCCGTGCAGGTCGCAGGCCAGGCGCAGCAGCGGCACCGCCAGCGCCGCGCCACTGCCCTCGCCCAGGCGCAGGCCCAGTTCCAGCAGCGGCTCGCCGCCCAGCTCCACCAGCACGCGGCGATGGCCCGGCTCGGCACCGCGATGACCAAAGAACAGCCACTCGCGGCAGGACGGATTGATCCGCACCGCCACCAACGCCGCCACGGTGCAGATAAACCCGTCCACCAGCACCGCCACGCCTTCCTGAGCGCAGGCCAGATAAGCGCCGACCAGCGCCGCGATTTCCAGGCCGCCGACATGGAACAGCGCCTGCAACGGATCGCCATTGACCTCGGCATGACGCTTCAGCGCCGCCTCGATCACTGCCGCCTTGTGCCGCACGCCCGCCGCATCCAGGCCGGTGCCCGGCCCGCTCAGTTCGGTCGCCGGGCAACCGAGCAAGGCGCAAGCCAGGGCGCTGGCGGCGGTGGTGTTGCCGATGCCCATTTCTCCACCGATAAACAGCCGCGCACCCGCCTCGACCGCACGCAACGCGCTGTCGCGCCCCGCTTGCAACGCCTGCCGGCCCTGCTCGTCGGTCATCGCCGGCTCGCGGGCGAAGTTGGCAGTGCCGGGGGCGATGCGCAGATGGCGCACGCCAGGCAGATCCAGCGCCAGGTTCACCGTGCCGAGATCGACCACCTCCAGCCGCGCGTCCAGTTGCCGGGCAAGCACGCTGATGGCCGCGCCACCGCTGACGAAATTCAGCAGCATCTGCCCGGTCACTTCCTGCGGATAAGCGGAAATACCTTCGGCCACCACCCCGTGATCGCCAGCGAAAATGCTGATCCAGACCTGTTCCAGCGCCGGCTTCAGCCGCCCCTGCAACGCGGCCAGGCTCACCGCCACCTGCTCCAGCCGGCCGAGGGAGCCGGCCGGTTTGGTCAGTTGTTGCTGACGCGCCAGCGCGGCATCGCGCACCGATTCGTCGGCGGCGCGACAAGGGTTCAGCCACCAGGTTTGACTCATGATTCGGCTCCTTTGAGGAAAAGCGGCAGGCCCGCGACAGTCAGCACCACGCGCTGGCAACGTTCGGCGATGGCTTGATGCAACCAGCCGGCCTCATCGACGTAACGCCGGGTCAGTTCGCCCATGGGCACCACGCCAAGGCCGGTTTCATTGCTGACCAGGATAATCTCGCCCGGCAGCGTCGGCAGGCAGGCCAGCAGCGCGTCGCGCTCGGCGGCCAGGCGCTGCGGGTCTTCGAGCATCAGCAGGTTGGTCAGCCACAGGGTCAGGCAGTCCACCAGCAGGCAACGGTCGCTGGCGGCTTCGGCATGGAGGACCCTGGCCAGGGCCACGGGTTCTTCGATCAGGGCCCATTCGGCGGGGCGGCGCTCGCGGTGCAGTTGCACCCGGGCGTTCATTTCACCGTCGAGCGGTTCGCTGGTAGCGATGTAGGTCACCGCCAGGCCGCTGGCCGCGGCACGCTGTTCGGCCAGGCGGCTCTTGCCCGAGCGGGCGCCACCGAGAATCAGGTTGAGCATGTCAGTCGAGCCCACAGAGTTGACGGAGCCGGGCGCAATCCAGGTGGGCATCCACCAAGTCGGCCAGGCGTTCGATATCGCGTTCGCGCAGGGCGTGATAGTCGACCCGCTGGACCTCCCTCAGCCCGGCCCAGCGCAGCAACGCGGCGCAAGAGTCCGGCGCTTCGAACAGGCCGTGCAGGTAAGTGGCGAGGATCTGCCCGTCGGCGCTGATGGCACCGTCGCGACGGCCATCGGCCAGGTTCACCGCCGGGCGGTCCAGGGCCGCGCCGCGGGTCACGCCGGCATGAATCTCGTAACCGCTGATCGCCGCCTGCTCCAACTCAAGGACGCCGCTGACATTGCGCAGTTGCTTGTGGGTTTCCAGCACCGTGGCGTAGTCCAGCAGGCCCAGGCCCGGACTGCTGCCAGCGGCACCTTCCAGACCCAGCGGATCATGCACCTCGCGCCCGAGCATCTGCAGGCCGCCGCAAATCCCCAGAACCTTGCCGCCGTAGCGCAGGTGCCGGGTGATGGCCTGTTCCCAGCCGCGCTCGCGAAGTTGCGCGAGGTCGCCGCGCACGCTTTTTGAGCCGGGCAGGATAATCAGATCGGCGGGCGGAATCGGCTGGCCGGGGCCGATGAATTGCAGGTCCACCTGCGGGTGCAGGCGCAGCGGATCGAAATCGGTGTGGTTACTGATGCGCGGCAGCACCGGGACGATCACTTTGAGTACCTGCGCGGCTTTTTCGCCCTGGCGCCGGTCGAGGCCGTCCTCGGCTTCCAGGTGCAGGTCGGTGACGTAGGGCAGCACGCCGAGCACCGGTTTGCCGGTGCGCGCCTCCAGCCAGTCCAGGCCCGGCTGCAACAGCGCGATGTCGCCACGGAAGCGGTTGATGACGAAGCCCTGGACCCGCGCCTGCTCGCTCGGCGAAAGCAACTCCAGCGTGCCGACCAGATGGGCGAAGACGCCGCCGCGGTTGATATCGGCGATCAGGATCACCGGGCAGTCCACCGCCTCGGCGAAACCCATGTTGGCGATATCACCCGCGCGCAGGTTGATCTCGGCCGGCGAGCCGGCGCCTTCCACCATCACCACCGGCCAACCGGCGCTGAGCCGCTGGTGCGAGGCCAGCACCGCCTGCATGGCGATGGCCTTGTAGTCGTGATAGGCCACCGCGTTCATGCTGGTGACCGCGCGGCCATGGATGATGACCTGCGCGCCCGTGTCGCTGTTGGGCTTGAGCAGCACCGGGTTCATGTCGGTGTGCGGTTCCAGGCCCGCGGCCTGGGCCTGGACCGCCTGAGCGCGGCCGATCTCGCCGCCGTCGGCGGTCACCGCGCTGTTCAGCGCCATGTTCTGCGGCTTGAACGGCACCACGCCGACGCCCTGGCGTTTCAGCCAGCGGCACAGTGCGGTCACCAGCGTGCTCTTGCCGGCATCGGAGGTGGTGCCTTGCACCATCAGGGTGGTCATGGCGTTTCCTTGCGGTAGTCGTCGAGCGCCACGGCCAGCCGCTGCCAGTCGGCATCCTCGGCGGGCAGGCCGAAGCGCAGGCTCGGCGGATGATCGAACAGGCGCAGGAGAATGCCGCGCCGGGCCATGAAGTCGTGAATCGCGGCGGCCTGGTCATGGCGCAGGTACTGGAACAGGTCGCAGCCGCCGGCGGGCGTGAGTCCGGCGCTGTCCAGCAGCGCGGCGAGACGGGCGCTGGCGGCGGCGCAGCGTTCGGTCTGCTGGCGCTGGCTGGCCAGATCAGTGAAACAGGCCTGGGCCAGCGCCCGGGTCGGGCCGCTGACAGACCACGGCCCCAGCTCTTCGGCCAGCGCCCGCAGCAGCAACGGTTCGGCCAGCACACAGCCGAGGCGCACGCCGGCCAGGCCGAAGAACTTGCCGAACGAACGCAGGACAATCAGCCCCTCGCGCTCGCTGTACGCGGCGATGCTCTGCGCCGGCGTGTTGTCCATGAAGGCTTCGTCCACCAGCAGCCAGCCGCCGTGGCGCGACAAGCGCTGATGCCAGTCGAGCAAGGTGTCCGCCGGCAGCAGGCGGCCCGTGGGATTGTTGGGGTTGACCACCACCAGCACGTCGAGGTGGTCGAGTTGCCCGGCGAGCTGTTCCTCGCTCAGTTCCAGCACGTGATGGCCAGCGCGGCGCCAGCCTTCGGCATGCTCGGCATAGCACGGCGAGAGCACGCCGGCGCTGCCGCGCGGACGCAAGCGCGGCAGCGCCTGGATCGCCGCCTGCGAGCCGGCCACCGGCAGCAGGTGCGAAGCGCCGTAATACTCGGCCGCAGCCTGCTCCAGGCCATCATCGGTTTCAGGCAGTCGCGCCCAGGCCCGCAGCGGAATTTCGGGAATCGGAAAAGACCAGGGCGCGATGCCGCTGGACAGGTCCAGCCAGTTCTCGCGGGCGATGCCGTAGTGCGCGATCGCCCGCAGCAGGCGGCCACCGTGTTCAAGCATAGAATTCGGCTCCCAGGCACAGCAGCAACAACCACAACCAGACGCCCTGGCACACCAGCCGCCAGCCGCGTTCAATGGACCCCGCGTCGGCCGCCGGGCCTTCGCCCAGGCGCGCGCGCTCGTGCAATTCACCGTGGTAGATCGCCGGCCCGCCCAGCTCGACGCCCAGGGCACCCGCCCCCGCCGCCATCACCGGGCCAGCGTTGGGGCTGTCCCAGTGCGGCGCCTGCTGGCGCCAGCACTTGAGCGCCAGGCGGGTCTTGCCCAGCAGCGCGTAGGTCAGCGCCACCAACCGCGCCGGCAGGTAATTGAGCAGATCATCGATGCGCGCCGCGGCCCAGCCGAAGCGCTCGAACCGCTCGTTGCGGTAACCCCACATGGCATCCAGCGTGTTGCTCAGGCGATAGAGCACCACCCCCGGCGCACCCGCGACGACGAACCAGAACAGCGCGGCGAACACCGCGTCGCTGCCATTCTCCAGCACCGATTCAGTGGCGGCGCGGGCCACGGCGGTGTCGTCCAGTTCACTGGTCTGCCGGCTGACCAGATAGCCCACGCGTTTGCGCGCTTCGTCGAGGTCGCCGCCGCGCAGGGCATCGGCCACCGGCTGCACATGCTCGCCGAGGCTGCGCAAGCCGAGGGCGCAGTACAGCGCGAGGATTTCCACCAGCCAGCCGATATACGGCAGCCAGGACAAGGCCGTCGCTAACAGGGTCAACGGCACCACCGCGAGGAACCAGGCGGTAACGCCATGGCTACGCCAGCCGCGGCCGCCGGCGTTGAAACGCTGCTCCAGGCGCCCGGCCATGTTCCCGAACGCCACCAGCGGATGCCAGCGCCGCGGTTCGCCCAGCAGCGCGTCCAGCGCCACCCCGGCCACGGTCAGCAAGGCCACACTCATTCGGTTTCTCCCCATTGGTTTTCAAACAGCATGTCCGCCAGCGGTCGTGGCGTGGTCCAGCCTTCCAGCGCCAGCATTGGCGCCGGATAAAATTCGTGCACCGGGCCCAGGCAAAGAATCGCCAGCGGCTTGGCCCCCGCCGGCATGCCCAGCAGATCGGCCAGTGCCTGCGGATCGAACAGCGACACCCAGCCCATGCCCAAACCCTCGGCGCGGGCCGCCAGCCATAGGTTCTGAATGGCGCACGACAGCGAGGCGAGGTCCATTTCCGGCAAGGTGCGACGACCGAAGATATGCGCCTCGCGTTTGTCCATCAGCGCGGCGACCAGCACTTCGGCGCAGTCGTTGATGCCTTCGACCTTGAGTTTCATGAACTCATCGGAGCGCTGCCCCAGCGCTTCGGCGGTGCGTATCCGCTCGTCCTCCACCAGCGCCTGGATGCGCTGACGCAGGTCGCGGCGGGTAATGCGGATAAACCGCCAGGGCTGCATCAGGCCGACGCTGGGCGCCTGGTGCGCCGCCTCCAGCAAACGGACGAGCAACTCGGGCGCTACCTCGCCGCCGCTGAAATGACGCATGTCGCGGCGCTCACCAATGGCGCGGTAGATCGCCACGCGCTCGGCCTCACTGTAGGCGTGTGCGCTCATGGTGCCAGCAGCGCCGCCGTCGCATCAGGGTTGGACGGGAAGTAGAAATGCACGTACGACGCGGTCAACCGGCCAAGGCGGTACACCGCTTCGGCGCCGCGCCCGCCGTTGGGGCTCTGGCCGCGAGCAATGGGTTCCAGTGCGGTGCTGGTCAGGGAATGGTGGTAGGTGTGCCCGCGCAGGGTGCCTTCCGGCAGCTCCACTGCTTGCAGGGCCAGCGCGGCAAGGCGCTTCTGCATCACCGCTTCGCCGGACAGCAGCCCGGCCAGCTCGGCACGCTCGCCCGCGACATCGGTCAGCGCATCGAGCAGGAAGAGCATGCCGCCGCACTCGGCCAGCAACGGCTTGCCCGCCTGATGGTGGGCGCGGATGGCCGCCAGCATCGGTGCGTTCGCGGCGAGGGTGTGGTGGTGCAGTTCCGGGTAGCCGCCGGGCAGGTACAGGCTGTCGGCCGGCGGGATTTCGCGGTCGTGGACCGGCGAGAAGAAACTCAGCTCAGCGCCCATCGCCCGCAGCAGTTCGAGGTTGGCGCCGTAGGTGAAGGCGAACGCTTCGTCGCGGGCCACGGCAATACGCACGCCCTCAAGACCCCGCTCGATGCTGCGCGGCGCCGGCCCGCTGAACGCCACCGGCGGCGGCAAGGCCGACTGGCAACTGTCGCCCAGCGCCTTGGCGGCGGCATCGAGGCGCAGGTCGAGGTCGGTCAGCTCGCTGGCCTGGACCAGCCCGAGGTGGCGACTCGGCAGTTCGATCCCGGTCTCCCGCGACAGCCCGCCATACCAGCGCAGCCCTTCGGTCAGGCTGCCTTCCAGCAGTTGCGCGTGACGCAGCGAGCCGACCCGGTTGGCCAGCACCCCGGCGAACGGCAGGTCCGGCTGGTAACGCGCCAGGCCGAGGGCCAGAGCACCGAAGGTCTGCGCCATGGCCGTGCCGTCGATCACCGCCAGCACCGGCACGCCGAAATGCCGCGCCAGGTCGGCGCTGGACGGCGTGCCGTCGAACAGCCCCATGACGCCTTCGATCAGGATCAGGTCGGCCTCGGCCGCCGCTTCCCAGAGCAGGCGCCGGCTTTCCTCGGCGCCGACCATCCACAGGTCGAGCTGGTATACCGGCGCGCCGCTGGCACGTTCGAGAATCATCGGGTCGAGGAAATCCGGGCCGCACTTGAACACCCGGACCTTGCGCCCCTGGTTGCGGTGCAGACGGGCCAGGGCCGCGGTGACGGTGGTCTTGCCCTGGCCGGAAGCCGGCGCGGCGATCAGTACCGCCGGGCAATGCCGGGTGTCGCTCATAGTTCGACGCCCTTCTGGGCACGGATGCCGGCCTGGAAAGCGTGTTTGATCATGCCCATCTCGGTGACGGTGTCGGCCAGTTCGATCATTTCGTCCTTGGCGCCGCGGCCGGTCACGATCACGTGCTGCATCGGCGGGCGGGCCTGCAAGTCGGACAGCACCTGTTCGAGGTCGAGGTAGCCGTGCTTGAGGGCGATGTTCAGCTCATCGAGCACCACGAAGCCGATGCTCGGGTCCTGCAGCAGTTGCCGGGACACCGCCCAGGCCGCTTCGGCGGCGGCGATGTCGCGCTGGCGGTCCTGGGTTTCCCAGGTGAAGCCCTCGCCCATCACGTGATAGCGCACCTCTTCAGGGAAGCGGCGGAAAAACAGCTCTTCGCCGGTGGCGTTGCGCCCCTTGATGAACTGCACCACGCCGCACTGCATGCCGTGGCCGAGGGCCCGGGCGAGCATGCCGAAGGCCGAGCTGCTTTTGCCCTTGCCATTGCCGCTGAGTACCAGCAACAGGCCACATTCATTTGGGGAATTGGCGATGCGCTCGTCGATCACCGCCTTTTTGCGCAGCATGCGCGCCAGGTGGCGTTCGTCACGTTCGGTGGATTCGGTCATCGGGATCTCCGCGGGCCACTGTCGGCGCGGCTTGTCCGCTGGCGCGACAAGGCTGGGGGCATCGACAGATGAAGGGGGTAGTGGCACACGGAACGCGCAGGAGCCGGGCGACGAGGCCCGGAAAACCGCGCATCACCCTCCGTGATGCCGTTGACTGTTTGCAGGCCGGTCTCCGGGCTCATGAGCGGATATTCAGATCCTGGCCGGGCGCCTTCCCGGGTGACGACACCCAGTGGCCATGCGCAGCCTTGACTCATTTACCGTTGCGGGGGCAGCGCCGGAATCGCACGTCTGGCGTGCTCACCGGCTTCCCTGTTTCACCCTGTCGGCCGGCGGGCCACAGAGCACCTGAAACAAGCCGCAAAGGTTAGAGGGTTGGACCCGGAGCGTCAATGAAAGGCGCCCGGTACGAGGCGACCGATGGCGTTTCTGTCGTCTTGTGCAACACTCAGTCGAGTGATATCAAAGTGCCACGGTTTTCCGCTGTACTCGTACAACAATTACGAAAGGAGAGCAGCATGCAAGGCCTGATCATCAACAATCCTCGCCTGGAATTCCTGCGCCCGGCGCTGGAGCGTTGGAGCGAATGCATCGAACGCTTCAACCAGACCCTCGGCGACAACGAAGGGCCTTACTGGCAAGGGCTCCAGGGCAACCTCGGGATCCTCTCGGCGGCCATCTGGCAAGCCGAGCTGGTCACCCTTCAGGATTTCCAGAGCAAGAAGCAACGCGACGAGGGCGAGCGGGATGCTCGCTGCGCCTTGCTGATCGCCAGCCGCGAAGAGTCGGCCTACCTGCATGCCGGCCAGCGCTGGCCGAAGGTCGGCCGGCTGGACCTGAGCGCGGCCTTGCAGGACGTCGGCGCCAGCGCGCGCGCGATCGCTTACCCGAGCCAATTGAAGATCGCCGCGCTGTTCGCCAGCCCGTGCAAGCTCGGCCAGCATGTCAGCCCCGAGGAACTGCAGGACCTGGTGGACGACCTGCAAAAGCACAACGCCTGCGCCATTGCCTGGTGTTTCCCGTATGGCTATCGGAAATTGCATGACGAGTTTGGTCAGTACTATCCGGGCGTGGCCTTGTTGCTGAAGCAAGCCTGAAGATTGTCGGGGCCGCCCGCGGCCCCGACAATTGAACCTCCCTTCTCCGATCCACCTCTGACTCCTTATAAGCACCCGTTCCCCGAGGAGTCGCACATGTCTTCACTACGCATTGCAGTTCTACTGGCGATCACTACCGGCCTGACCGCCTGCGGTGACACCGCCCGGCTCCAGGTCACCGACGGCAGCGGCCCGGCGCCGCAACTGCCGGAACCGAACAAGACCCTGATCCCCACCGTGAACATCGCCCCCGCGGTCGGCTGGCCGAAAGGCGCCAAGCCCGCCGCGGCGCCCGGCACCCAGGTGGCGGCCTTCGCCAGCGGCCTGGACCATCCGCGCTGGCTGTACGTGCTGCCCAACGGCGACGTACTGGTGGCGGAAACCAACGCGCCGCCGAAGCCCGAAGACGGCAAGGGCCTCAAGGGCTGGGTGATGAACAAGGTCATGGCCCGCGCTGGCGCCGCCGTACCCAGCGCCAACCGCATCAGCCTGCTGCGCGATACCGACGGCGATGGCGTCGCGGAAACCCGCACGGTCTTTCTGATGAACCTCAACTCCCCGTTCGGCATGACCCTGGTGGGCAACGATCTCTACGTGGCCGACACCGATCGCCTGCTGCGCTTCAAGTACGAGGCCGGCGCCACGGTGATCAACACGCCCGGCGAAGTCGTCGCCGAACTGCCCGGCGGCCCGTTGAACCACCACTGGACCAAGAACGTGATTGCCAGCCGCGACGGCAAGAAGCTCTACGTCACCGTCGGCTCCAACAGCAACGTCGCCGAGAACGGCCTGGACAAGGAAGAAGGCCGCGCGGCGATCTGGGAAATCGACCCGGCCACCGGCAACCACCGAATCTTCGCCTCGGGCCTGCGCAACCCAAACGGCCTGGCCTGGGAACCGCGCAGCGGGCAACTCTGGACGGCGGTGAACGAGCGTGACGAAATCGGCAGCGATCTGGTGCCGGACTACATCACCTCGGTGCGCGACGGCGGTTTCTATGGCTGGCCTTTCAGCTATTACGGCCAGCATGTGGACGTGCGGGTGCAGCCACAGGACCCGAGCCTAGTGGCCAAGGCCATCGCCCCCGACTACGCGGTCGGCCCACACACCGCGTCTCTGGGCCTGACCTTCGCCGAACCCGGCGTCCTCCCGCCGCCGTTCGACCAGGGCGCGTTCATCGGCCAGCACGGCTCCTGGAACCGCAAGCCGCACAGTGGCTACAAAGTGGTGTTCGTGCCGTTCAGTACTGCGGGCAAACCAGCGGGCAAACCGATCGACCTGCTCACCGGCTTCCTTAATGATGACGGCAAGGCCATGGGCCGGCCGGTGGGGGTGATCAACGACCAGCGTGGCGGGCTGCTGGTGGCCGATGACGTGGGCAATGTGATCTGGCGGGTCAGCAAGGCGCCTTGAGAACGTTCAGCGCTTGCGACACAGCGTCAGGCCGTCACCCAGCGGCAGCAGCGACAAATCCACCCGCACATCGTCACGCAGCGCCAGGTTCAAGGCCTGGATGGCGCGGGTGTCGTCGCTGTCCGGCTGCGCCTGCAACACCCGGCCGCTCCACAAGGTGTTGTCGAACAGCACGGCGCCACCCTGGCGCAGCAGCCGCAGGGCCTCTTCGAGGTAGCGTGGGTAATTGGCCTTGTCGGCATCGATGAAGATCAGGTCGAACGCGCCGTCCGCCAGTGTCGCCAAGGTGTCCAGCGCCGGACCTGGGCGCAGGTCGATGCGGCGTTCCACGCCCGCTTCCCGCCAGTAGCGGCGAGCGATGTCGTGGTAGTCGCCCGGAAGGTCGCAGCACAGCAGTTCACCGTCCGCCGGCAAGGCGTCGGCCATGCACAGCGCGCTGTAGCCGGTGAAGGTGCCCACCTCGATCAATCGGCGCGCACCGCTCAAGCGCACCAGCAGCGCCAGCAACTGCCCCTGCTCGGGGGCCACCTGCCAATTGGCATTCGGTCGCGCGGCGGTTTCAGCGCGAAGGCGCGCCAGCAACGGCCTCTCGCGCAGGGAGACGCGCCGGAGGTAATCGTAGAGCGCATCGTCGAGGTAAAGCGTCTGACCGGTCATCGCTCACCTCGGCGCTATCAGGGGTTATGCGCCAGGTGTGCGGCTTGCAACACGCGCTTGGCGTTGAGGTAGGACTTTTGCCAGTAGTTGTTCGACAGATAGTCCAGCCGTACCGTCCCGCCCGTGGACGGCGCATGGACGAAACGCCCCTCGCCGACATAGATGCCCGCATGGTTGACCTGGCTGCCACCGTTGGTGGCGAAGAACACCAGATCACCGGACTGCAAGGCGTCGCGGGACACGTTCGGGGCGCCCATGACGATCATCTCGCGGGTCGAGCGCGGCAAGGCGATGCCAGCGGCGTCACGGTAGACGTAGCCAATCAGGCCGCTGCAATCGAAACCGGCATCCGGCGTGTTGCCACCCCAGCGATAGGGCGTGCCCACCAGGCCAAGCGCGCGAAACAGCACGTCTTCGGCGACGGGAGAGAAATACACCTGAGGAGAAGTGAACGCCGGCTGGACCACCTGGGGCGGGGTCGGGGCGTGGCTGGAACAGGCACTGATCAGTGCCGCCAGGGACAATACCGCTAAGCGCGCCATTATCGACATCGTCAGAACATCCTGTCTGAAGCTGCCCGGCTGGATGCCGGCAAAGTGGTGAGAATCAAGATTAGACGCTTTCTGTAAACACGCACGGCGACGAGCTTTTCAGCATCGTCGCCGTGTCCATGACGCTAGCGAAGGAATCAGTTGCGCGAGAGCGTGGTCGGTGCCATTGCCAGCGCGCGCTTGGCTTCGATGAACGTCTTGCTCCAGTAGCGATCGCCGAGGCTGTCGATACGCACGCCACCGCTGCGACGGCTGCTGGAGTGGATGAACTGGTTGTCGCCGAGGTAGATACCGGCGTGGCTGACGCGACCGCGGCCGTTGGTGCTGAAGAACAGCAGGTCACCCGGCTTGAGGTTGTTGCGCGAGACCAGCGGGGCATCGACGTTGATCATTTCGCGGGTGGAGCGCGGCAGGTTCATGCCAGCTTCTTCGCGGAACAGATAACCGATGAAGCCACTGCAATCGAAGCCCGACTGCTCGGAGGTGCCACCGAAACGGTAGCGGGTTCCGATCAGCGACATGCCACGCTCGAGGATGCTGTCGGCCAGCACGGGCAGTTGGTAAGGCTTGGAGGTGGAGAACTGTTCCAGGTCCTGCTCGGTGGCCAGTTCTTCTTCGAACACCGAAACGTCGGTGGAAGACTGGGTGGCGACCTTTGCAGCGATTGGAGCGTGATCCTGCTGTTGCGAAACCGGGCTGTGGGCAGCGCAGCCGAAAAGCAGCGTCACGAGTGCGAGGGGCACGAGGGGTGCGAAGCGATTTAGCATGGGCACGACCGTGTCTGGAATTCAAAGAAGCCGAGACTATGCCTTCTATCGATTCGATTTGCAAATTCAATCGAAAAAAATGTGACTTTTATGTTCCGAGGCTCTGGGACGGCGTTTACCAGCCCAGCGTCTCCTTCAAAAACGGGATGGTCAGCTTGCGTTGTGCCTGCAGCGACGCCTGATCGAGGCGTTCCAGCAGGTCGAACAGCGCGCTCATGCTGCGGGTACCGCGGGTGAGGATGAAGTGCCCGACCTCGTCGGTCATGTGCAGGCCGCGACGCGAAGCCCGCAATTGCAGGGCGCGCAGCTTGTCTTCGTCGGACAGCGCACGCATCTGGAAAATCAGCGCCATGGTCAGGCGCGACTTGAGGTCGGCGAGTTTGATCGGCAGTTCGCGCGGCGAGCTGGAGGCCGCGATCAACAGGCGCCGGCCACTGTCACGCAGGCGGTTGAACAGGTGGAACATCGCCTCTTCCCACTCCGGCTTGCCGGCGATGGTCTGCAGGTCGTCGATGCAGACCAGTTCGTACTGTTCGAGGTGATCCAGGAGTTCGACGCCACGGTCGAGCAATTGCGCCAGAGGCAAGTAGACCGCCGGCTCGCCCATCTGCTCGAAACGCAAACAGGCCGCCTGCAACAGGTGGGTACGTCCGACACCCTGCTTGCCCCACAGGTAGATCAGGCTCTCGGTCCAGCCGGCGTCGGCTTCGCAGAGTCGCTCGACGTAGCCCAGTGCGGCGGCGTTGGCACCCGGATAGTAGTTGATGAAGGTGGCGTCATCGCGCAGACGCACACCCAGGGGCAACTGGATCGGTTTCATGCTGGCTGGGCGGTTGCGAGGAACCGCAAAGGGCCCTTGGTAAAAGTCTGCAAAGTCTATACCCGTGACGTCGGTCGCACAATGAGCGAAGACCACAAGGAAAATCAAAGGCTTGCGCCGGACACTCAGGCACGGCGCAAGCCTTTAGCCATTACTTAAAGGTCGGGGTCTATTTTCTCGCCATACATGTCCGACCTTTTATAGAAGTCGTGCGCATGACGCAGCAGCACCATGATCACCGCCGCCGCCGGCAACGCCAGCAACACACCGGTGAAACCGAACAACTCGCCGCCGGCGAGGATCGCGAAGATCACCGCCACCGGGTGCAGGCCGATGCGGTCGCCCACCAGCAGCGGCGTGAGCACCATGCCTTCGAGCATCTGGCCGATCATGAATACTGCGGCGATCCCCAGCAGCGGATAGATGTCGCCGCCGAACTGGAACAGCCCCGCGACCATCGCCGCGCCGATACCGATGATGAAACCCATGTACGGCACAATGGCCGCCAGCCCCGCCAACAGGCCGATCAGCAAGCCCAGCTCGAGGCCCACCAGCATCAGCCCCGCCGCGTAGATGACACCCAGCGCCAGCATCACCAGCAACTGGCCGCGGACGAAGGCGCCAAGCACCTCATGGCACTCCCCCGCCAGCCCCACCACCTGCTCCTCGCGCTGACGCGGCAGCAGGCTGCGCAGCTTGGCCATCATCAGGTCCCAGTCGCGCAGCAGGTAGAAGCCCACCACCGGGATCAGCACCAGGTTGGCCAGCCAGCCGAGCAACGCCAGGCCCGACGCCGTCGCCTGAGCCAGCACCGCGCCGACGATATCGGTGGTCTGGCCCATATGCGCGCCGATCGCCGCCTTGACCTTGTCGAACTTCCAGAAGCCATCGGCCAGCCCCAGCTTGGCCTGCACCCACGGCAGCGCCGCATGCTCCAGCCAGTCGAGCATCTGCGGCGTCAGCTCATAGAGGCGCACAAGCTGCTTGGCCAGCATCGGTATCAGCACCAGCAGCATCGCCAGCAGAATCAGGCTGAACAGGGTGAAGACCACCACCACGCCGGCCGTGCGCGACAGCCCCGCGCGTTCCAGGCGATCGACCAGCGGGTCGGCCAGGTAGGCCAGGAGAATCCCGATAAGAAACGGCGACAGAATTCCGTGCAACAAATACAGCAGCACACCGAGCAGAAACACCATGCCGAACCACATCCAGCGGCGTGTATCCATCATCACCACAACTCCTTACCAGCGAAAACGCAGACCGTTGAACGGTGCGGGGGCCGGGGCAGGCGCGGCGCCGGAGGCATCCGCAGGCGCCGCCGGGTTGGTGACCGGTGCGACCGGAGCGGCTTCGGCTGGAACCTCCTGCAAGCGCGCCAGCCCCAGTTGGGCGCGCAACTGATCGGCGGTGGCGGTGGCCTCCCACGTCATGACATCGCCCTGGACTTCGGTGATACGACCGCCGAACGGCTCCAGCACGCGGCCCAGTTCGGCATAACGCTCCAGATTGACACCCTGCACCTGGATCGCCTGCTCGCTGCTGGCGCCAGGACGGGCGACGAAACGCGGCGCCAGTCGTTGGCTCACCGCCAGCATCACGGCATCGGCCAAGGCGGCCTGATCGGCGCCCTCGACCTTGCCCTGCTCGCGCTGCTCGCCCAGCCACAGGCGCCATGTGCCGCTCCATTTACCCTCAGCCTCAGTGGCATGCACGGCCAACAGGGCGTCGGCGCCATAACGCCCGGATGCCGCCTTGAGCGGCGCCGGGTCGGTGCCTTCGAGATTCTTCGCGGTGGCCACGAGCTGTTCGTCGAGGTCACCCAGCGGCAGGCGCAGTGGCAACCCGCGGTGCTGGGCTGCGCGGCGCAGGGGCTCGGCAGCGCCCTGGCCGTCACCGATCAGGTTCGAACCCTCGGTGCCGTCATTCAGCCACCAGCCGAGGATCGCCGGGCGATTGTTGCCCCACAGCGCCAGACCCGCCTTGCGCAGCGCGCGTTCAGTGCTGCCCGGATCGAACTCCACCAGCAACGTCTCCGGCGGCCCGGCCTCGGTGCCGAACTGGCTGATGATCTGTTGCGGGTCCTTGCGCAATTCGGCAAGGCCCGGGTTCTGCGGCGCCTTCGGGTCGCCGGTCAGGCGCAGCACCAGGGTGTCCAGCGCGGCCTGGGTCGCCTGGGCCCGCGCTTCGGCGCCCTGCCCACTGACCGGCTCACGGACCTGATACAGCCCACTGAGGGTCTCGGCCTGGGCGGCGAGGCCGAACAACGCAACACAGCAACCGAACAGATAAGAACGCAAACGCATGAAGGATTCCTGTCCAGATAAAGGAAGAAGTGAAAGGTGACGCGTGAAGCCAAGACCCACGCCACGGCGCAAAATTCACTCATGGGTCGGTGTTTCCCTTCCTATACCTTATACAGGCCGTGACAAGGCAACCACCCGTGCACGGAGAATCGATGTTTTTCACCGGATTCAGGCCCAGCCCGTCGGCCTGAGGATGGCCGCTGCCGGGCAACCCTGATAAAATCGCGCGCCTTCGCAGACCGCCGACGGTCAGGCAGGCGGATCTTTTTCCCGCTCCCTGGCAGGTCACGGTCGATTCCCCCGAATCCCTCCCCCCTAAAGGCCTGGATCATGAGCAAGCAACCCTCCCTGAGCTACAAGGACGCCGGTGTAGACATCGACGCCGGCGAAGCATTGGTCGAACGCATCAAAGGCGTCGCCAAGCGCACCGCGCGCCCCGAAGTCATGGGCGGCCTGGGCGGTTTTGGCGCCCTCTGTGAAATCCCGGCCGGCTACAAACAGCCGGTTCTGGTCTCGGGCACCGACGGTGTCGGCACCAAGCTGCGCCTGGCACTGAACCTGAACAAGCACGACAGCATCGGCCAGGACCTGGTCGCCATGTGCGTCAACGACCTGGTGGTCTGCGGCGCCGAGCCGCTGTTCTTCCTCGACTACTACGCCACCGGCAAGCTGAACGTCGACGTTGCCGCCACCGTGGTCACCGGCATCGGCGCCGGCTGCGAACTGGCTGGCTGCTCGCTGGTCGGCGGTGAAACCGCTGAAATGCCCGGCATGTACGAAGGTGAAGACTACGACCTGGCCGGCTTCTGCGTCGGTGTGGTCGAGAAAGCCGAAATCATCGACGGCTCCAAGGTCGCCACTGGCGACGCGCTGATCGCCCTGCCGTCCTCCGGCCCGCACTCCAACGGCTACTCGCTGATCCGCAAGATCATCGAAGTCTCCGGCGCCGACATCGAGCAGGTCCAACTCGACGGCACCCCGCTGACCGAGCTGCTGATGGCCCCGACCCGCATTTACGTCAAGCCGCTGCTGAAGCTGATCAAAGACACCGGCGCGGTGAAGGCCATGGCCCACATCACCGGCGGCGGCCTGCTCGACAACATCCCGCGTGTACTGCCAAAAGGCGCGCAGGCCGTGGTCGATGTCGCGAGCTGGGAACGCCCGGCGGTCTTCGACTGGCTGCAAGCGCAAGGCAACGTCGACGAGCACGAAATGCACCGCGTTCTGAACTGCGGCGTCGGCATGGTCATCTGCGTTGCCCAGGACAAGGTCGAAACCGCCCTGAACGTCCTGCGCGAAGCCGGTGAGCAGCCATGGGTGATCGGCCAGATCGGCGTCGCCGCCGAAGGCGCCGCCCAGGTCGAGCTGAAGAACCTCAAGGCGCACTGATGCCAAGCAAGACCTGCGATGTCGTGGTGTTGCTGTCGGGTTCCGGCAGCAACCTGCAAGCCCTGATCGACAGCGCCCGTGCCGGGGATTCCCCGGTACGGATCCGCGCCGTGATTTCCAACCGCGCCGATGCCTACGGCCTGCAACGCGCCCGCGATGCCGGTATCGACACCGCCGTGCTCGACCACAAGGGCTACGACGGCCGCGAAGCCTTCGACCAGGCCCTGATCGAATGCATCGACGCTTTCTCGCCGCAACTGGTGGTCCTGGCCGGGTTCATGCGCATCCTCAGCGGCGGTTTCGTCCGTCACTACGAGGGGCGCCTGCTCAACATCCACCCGTCCCTGCTGCCCAAGTACAAGGGCCTGCACACCCACCAGCGGGCGCTGGAAGCCGGTGATAGCGAGCACGGCTGCAGCGTGCACTTCGTCACCGAGGAACTCGATGGCGGGCCGCTGGTCGTACAGGCAGTCATTCCGGTGGCGCCGGATGACACGCCAGAGACACTGGCGCACAGGGTTCACAGCCAGGAACATCAGATTTACCCGCTGGCGGTGCGCTGGTTCGCCGAAGGCCGTTTGCGCCTGGGCGAACACGGTGCTCTACTGGACGGCCAGCCCCTGGCGGCCAGCGGCCACTTGATACGACCCTAGGAGATTTTATGCGTCGCGCCCTGCTCTTCGCCCTCGCCGTGCTCGCGCTGCCGCTTCAGGCAGCCGACCTGAAACCGTTCTCGGCCAGCTACACCGCCGACTGGAAGCAACTGCCCATGAGCGGCACCGCTGAACGCAGCCTGGAAAAGAATGCCAACGGCACCTGGAGCCTGAACTTCAAGGCTTCGATGATGATCGCCAGCCTGACCGAGCAAAGCACCCTGACTCTGGACAAGGACACCCTGCTGCCGCAGAGCTACCACTTCGAACGTGGCGGCCTGGGCAAGGCGAAGAAAGTCGATCTGGACTTCGACTGGTCGACCAAGATGATCACCGGCAGCGACCGTGGTGACGCCGTCAAGCTGCCGCTCAACCGCGGCGTGCTGGACAAGTCTTCCTACCAGTTGGCCCTGCAACATGACGTGGCCGCCGGCAAGAAGAGCGTGAGCTACCAGGTTGTGGATGGCGACGAGATCGACACCTACGACTTCCGCGTGCTCGGCACCGAGAAAGTCACCACCCGCACCGGCCTGGTCGATGCGGTGAAGGTCGAGCGCGTGCGCGACCCGAGCCAGAGCAAGCGCATCACCGAGCTATGGTTCGCCAAGGACTGGGACTACCTGCTGGTGCAACTGCGCCAGGTCGAGACCGACGGCAAGGAATACGTGATCGTGCTGCAGGACGGTACGGTCAACGGCAAGGCGGTCAAGGGCAACTGACCGACCTGCTTGCCGGCAACACCCGAAACCCCGCCTTGTGCGTAATGCCAGTCAGTTAAACCTGTTGAGGCCCTTCGCGAGCAAGCTCGCTCCTACACGGTAGGAGCGAGCTTGCTCGCGAAGGGCTGCAAAGCAGCTCCAATAGGGTTAACTGATTGGTATTAGCCTTGTGCGGGTTTTCTTTTGCCGGCGAAAAGGCTCTGCGCTCCGGCAAGCCCCACAGCGTCCGCGTATATCGGTTCCCCAACCAACCATGAAAGATCTTTCATGGCCCTTTTAATTTACTTAGCCAGCTAACAAACCCTATAAAAGAGTCCTGCGACAGAGTGCCGCAGTTAACCGGATTTGGAGTTTGCACATGACTGTCAAAGTAACTGAGCGCGACGAATCGAAACTGTCCCATGAAGGCGTGGCCGCAGGCGTGCGCATCTGGGATGTGCACCAGCAGGACCAACTGGTCGGCATGTTCCACAACGAAAGCGATGCCCACCACTACCGCATGGAACTGGAAATCTGGGAAACCCGGCAGACGAAGTCCTGACCCGCTCCCCAGAAAGTACAAACCCCGCCGAGGCGGGGTTTGTCGTTGTTACCACATCAGGTCGTCGGGGATGACGTAGGCGGCATACGGATCGTCGGCATCCGGTTCTTCCACCTGGGTGTTGAGCAACAGGATGCGCTGGGGGTCGCGCTCCTGGATTTTCACCGCCGCTTCCCGCGGGATGATCTCGTAACCCCCGCCGTGAGCGACGATGGCCAGCGAGCCGCTGCTCAGCTTGCTGCGCACCAGGGCGTTGACCGCGATGCGCTTGACCTTCTTGTCGTCGACGAAGTTGTAGTAGTCCTCGGTGTTCAACTTCGGCAGGCGCGACACGTCGATCAATTGCTTGACCTGTGCGGCACGGGCCTTCTGTTCGGCCTTCTCCTGCTGCTGGCGGTTGAGTTCCTGGTCACGCGCGGCCTTCTCGGCCATCGCATCCTTGGCCAGGCGCTGCTGGCTGTCGTCGACCTCGACCTGGCCTTTTTGCTCCAGGCGTTTCTGTTTCTTCTGGTCTTTATTGACCTGCTTGACCTGCTTCTGGTTGACCAGACCGGCTTTGAGCAATTGGTCGCGAAGGGAAAGGCTCATTGATGTTCACTCACTTAATGCAAACAGCTCAGCCGCAGCTGGGCAGGTTCTTTTCCTGACGCTTGGCTTCGCCCCAGAGCGCGTCCAAGTCTTCGAGGGTGCAATCTTCAATCGGACGACCTATGTCGCGCAATGCCTGCTCGATAAAACGGAAGCGTCGTTCGAACTTGGCATTGGCGCCACGCAGGGCGTTTTCCGGATCGAGCTTCAGGTGCCGGGCCAGGTTGACGGTGGCGAACAGCAGGTCGCCGACCTCGTCGGCCATCGCCGCCGCGTCTCCGTCAGCCATGGCTTCGAGCACTTCGTCCAGTTCTTCGCGGACCTTGTCCAGCACCGGCAGCGGTCCCGGCCAGTCGAAACCGACCTGGGCCGCGCGCTTCTGCAGCTTGGCCGCGCGGGACAAGGCCGGCAGCGCCGCCGGTACATCGTCGAGCAGGGAAAGCTGTTCGGGCGCGCTTTTCTCGGCGCGCTCCTCGGCCTTGATTTCGTCCCAGCGCTGCTTGACCTGTTCTTCATCCAGCAACGGGGTGTCCAGCGGCGCATACAGCTCCCCGGTGGGGAAGACATGAGGGTGACGGCGGATCAGCTTGCGGGTGATGCTGTCGATCACCCCGGCAAATTCGAAACGCCCTTCTTCCCGCGCCAACTGGCTGTAGTAGACCACCTGGAACAGCAGGTCGCCGAGTTCGCCCTGCAGGTGCTCGAAGTCGCCGCGCTCAATGGCGTCGGCCACTTCATAGGCTTCTTCGAGGGTGTGCGGAACGATGCTCGCGTAATTCTGTTTGAGGTCCCACGGGCAACCGTATTGCGGGTCGCGCAGGCGGGCCATGAGGTGCAGCAGATCGTCCAGGGTGTACATCGTCGGCTCTCGTCTGGCAGATAAGACCTCGCCGCCCGCCCCGGTCTGCGGAGCGGGCGGCGGGTATCAAGGCGTGCGGTTGCGGCGGGTCTCGATGATGTTCGGCAACTGCGAGATGCGCCCAAGCAGGCGCCCGAGGGCGTCCAGGCCGGGGATCTCGATGGTCAGCGACATCAGCGCGGTGTTGTCTTCCTTGTTCGAGCGGGTATTCACCGCCAGCACGTTGATCCGCTCGTTGAGCAGGACCTGGGAGACGTCACGCAGCAAGCCCGGACGGTCGTAGGCACGAATGACGATATCCACCGGGTAGGTTTGCACCGGCACCGGGCCCCAGCTCACCTGGATGATCCGCTCCGGCTCGCGCCCGGACAGTTGCAGCACCGAGGCGCAGTCCTGACGGTGGATGGTCACGCCGCGGCCCTGGGTGATGTAGCCAACGATGGCGTCGCCGGGCAGCGGCTGGCAGCAACCGGCCATCTGCGTCAGCAGGTTGCCGACGCCCTGGATCTGGATGTCGCCGCGCTTGCCGGGCTTGTAGCCGGTGGCCTTGCGGGTAATCAGCTCGACTTCTTCGATGCGCTCCGGCTCGACCAGTTGCTGCGCCGCGTTGACCAGATGGGCCAGGCGCAGATCACCGGCACCAAGGGACGCGAACATGTCTTCGGCGGCCTTGAGGTTGGCCTTCTCGGCCAGCCGTTCGAAGTCCACCTGCGGCAAGCCGAGGCGGCTCAGTTCGCGTTCGAGCAGGGTCTTGCCGGCAGCGACGTTCTGGTCGCGGGCCTGCAGCTTGAACCAATGGACGATCTTCGCCCGCGCCCGCGAGGTGGTGACGTAGCCCAGGTTCGAGTTCAGCCAGTCGCGGCTCGGGTTGCCGTGCTTGCTGGTGATGATCTCGACCTGCTCACCGGTCTGCAGGCTGTAGTTGAGCGGCACGATGCGCCCGTTGATCTTGGCGCCACGGCAGTTGTGGCCGATCTCGGTGTGCACGCGGTAGGCGAAGTCCAGCGGCGTGGCGCCCTTGGGCAGGTCGATGGCGTGACCATCGGGGGTGAACACGTAGACCCGGTCAGGCTCGATATCGACCCGCAACTGCTCGGCGAGGCCGCCGATGTCGCCCAGTTCCTCGTGCCACTCCAGCACCTGACGCAGCCAGGAGATTTTCTCTTCGTAGTGGTTGGAGCCGGACTTGACGTCGGTGCCCTTGTAGCGCCAGTGCGCGCAGACGCCGAGCTCGGCTTCCTCGTGCATGGAATGGGTGCGGATCTGCACTTCCAGCACCTTGCCCTCGGGGCCGATCACCGCCGTGTGCAGCGAGCGGTAGCCGTTCTCCTTGGGGTTGGCGATGTAGTCGTCGAATTCCTTGGGAATGTGCCGCCAGAGGGTGTGGACGATCCCGAGCGCGGTGTAGCAGTCGCGCATTTCCGGGACCAGCACGCGCACCGCGCGCACGTCGTAGATCTGGCTGAACTCCAGGCCCTTGCGCTGCATTTTGCGCCAGATCGAATAGATGTGCTTGGCCCGGCCGCTGATGTCGGCCTTGACCCCGGTGGCCAGCAGCTCGTTCTGCAACTGGCTCATCACGTCGCTGATGAAGCGCTCGCGATCCAGCCGCCGCTCGTGCAGCAGCTTGGCGATCTGTTTGTATTGCTCCGGCTCGAGGTAGCGGAAGGACAGGTCTTCCAGCTCCCACTTGATATGGCCGATGCCCAGGCGGTGGGCCAGCGGTGCGTAGATGTCGAAGACTTCGCGGGCGACCCGGTTGCGTTTCTCGTCATCGGCGCCTTTCACCGCGCGAATCGCGCAGGTCCGCTCGGCCAGCTTGATCAGCGCGACGCGAACGTCGTCGACCATGGCCACAAGCATCTTGCGCAGGTTTTCCACCTGCGCCTGGGAGCCCAGCACCAGCGAATGACGCGGGTTGAGACTGTCGGTGATGGCCGCCATGCGCAGCACGCCATCGACCAGCTTGGCCACCACCGCGCCGAAACGCTGGCCGACTTCGGCCAGGGTGGTCCTGCCTTCGCGCACCGCGCGATAGATCACTGCGGCTACCAGCGAGTCCTGGTCGAGCTTGAGGTCGGCGAGGATCTCGGCGATCTCCAGGCCAGCCTGGAAGCTCGAGGTGCCGTCGGCCCAGGAATGCTTCGCCTGGTTGCCCTTCTTCTCGACGTCCAGCGCGAACTCGCAGGCAACCTTGAGGGCTTGCCGGTCCAGCGCCGCGTCGACGCTGACCACATGATCCAGCCATGCATCGAGATTGATACTGCCGTCGGTGTTGACCGGCTGGTGCACTCTCACCTGTACCATCTTTGTTTACCTTTCCCTACAGCGCATCCGTGATGCGCTTGAAAACACGGGTGCCGTTCCGCCAGATCAGGGAACGCACACCGGGCGATCAGCGACGCTGATCCACCTCGAACAACGCCATGGCCTCGACATGCGCGGTCTGCGGAAACATGTCGAGGATCCCGGCCCTTTTTAACCGGTAACCCTGCTTGACCAACTCGAGCGTATCGCGGGCCAGGGTCGCCGGATTGCACGACACATAGACCAGCCTTTTTGCCCCCAGTGCGGCGATATTTCTCACCACTTCGTAGGCACCGTCTCGGGGTGGATCCAAGAGTACCGCAGAAAACCCCTCGGCCGCCCAACCGGACGCACTCAAGGGTTGGGATAAATCCGCCTGAAAAAAGCGAACATTATTCAAATTGTTGCTACGGGCGTTGGCCGCGGCGCGGTCGACCATCACCTGCACACCTTCCACCGCCACCACTTCGGCGGCCTGTTGCGCCAGCGGCAGGGCGAAATTGCCGAGGCCGCAGAACAGGTCCAGAACCCGCTCGCCAGGTTGCACCGCGAGCCAGTCCAGGGCTTGTTCGATCATCGCCGTATTGACCCCGGCATTGACCTGAACGAAGTCGCCGGGCCGATACGCCAGCTCCAGCTTCCACGGCTCCAGAACAAAGCCCAGGGATGCATTCGACTCTACCGGAGCAGGTTCGCCCTCGCCTTGCAGCCAGAGTTGTACACCCGCCTCGCTACAGAACGCCTGCAGACGCGCCAGGTCAGTCTCGGCCAGCGCGGCGGTGTGGCGCACCAGCATGGCCAACGCGGTGCCGGCGAACAGTTCGACGTGCCCGACCACCCGTGGTTTGTCCAGACTTTGCAACAGCATCGGCAGGTGGCGCATCACCGACTGCAAGGGCTGTACCAGCACCGGGCAGTCTTCGATGGCAACGATGTCCTGACTGGCTTCGGCGCGGAAACCGACTTCCAGCTTCGCCGCGCGTTGATCCCAGCGCACCGCTACACGAGCGCGACGGCGGTAGCCGAATTCCGGCCCGTTCAGCGGCGCGGCCCATTGCTCCGGCACGACGCCAGCGACCCGCTGCAACTGTTCGGCGAGCAGGCGCTGTTTGAGATCGAGTTGATCGGCATGGGGCAGGTGTTGCAGGTTGCAGCCGCCGCAACGGGCGAAGTGCCGGCACGGCGCCTCGCGGCGCAGCGGGCTCGGGCTGAAGACCCGCTCCAGGCGCGCCTCGACCACCTTGCCATGGGCATTGAGCACACGCGCCTCGACCTCTTCGCCGGCCAGCGCACCACTGACGAACCAAGTGCGTCCTTCGAAGAAGGCGATGCCACGGCCATCCCCGGCCAGGCGCTCAATCGTCAGGCGCTGTTTCTTGCCCGCGGGAACCTGGGGCGTGCGGCTACCGCCGGCCGGCTGGAAGCGCAGGCCGCCGTTACGTTTGGCTTTGGACATCAGCGATCCGCGTCGAAAATGCCGGTCGACAGATAGCGGTCGCCACGGTCACAGATGATCGCCACCATCACCGCGTTTTCCACTTCGCGGGACAGGCGCAGCATCGCCGCCACCGCACCACCGGAAGACACGCCGCAGAAAATGCCCTCTTCGCGGGCCAGGCGACGCGTGGTTTCCTCGGCTTCGCTCTGGGCCATGTCGACCACGCGGTCAACGCGCTCGGCCTGGAAGATCGAAGGCAGGTATTCGTGGGGCCAGCGACGGATGCCCGGGATCGCCGAGCCTTCCATGGGTTGCAGGCCGACGATCTGGATGTTCGGGTTCTGCTCCTTGAGGTACCGCGAGCAACCCATGATGGTGCCGGTGGTGCCCATGGAACTGATGAAATGGGTGATGCCGCCTTCAGTCTGGCGCCAGATCTCCGGGCCGGTACTGACGTAATGGGCCTCGGGATTGTCGCCGTTGCCGAACTGGTCCAGGACCAGGCCGCGGCCTTCATCGCGCAGACGCTCGGCCAGGTCGCGAGCACCCTCCATGCCCTCTTCCTTGCTGACCAGGATCAGCTCGGCGCCGTAGGCGGTCATCGCAGCCTTGCGTTCGGCACTGGAGTTGTCGGGCATGATCAGGATCATCTTGTAGCCCTTGATCGCCGCCGCCATCGCCAACGCAATGCCAGTGTTGCCCGAAGTGGCCTCGATCAGGGTATCGCCCGGCTTGATCTGGCCGCGCAATTCGGCACGGGTGATCATCGACAGCGCCGGACGGTCCTTGACCGAACCCGCCGGGTTGTTGCCTTCGAGTTTCAACAGGAGGGTGTTGCTGGTGTCGCCCGCCATGCGTTGCAAGCGAACCAGGGGGGTGTTGCCGACGCAATCGGCGATGGTGGGGTACTGCAAGGTCATGGCGTTTTCGCAATCCAGACTGCCGGGGTCGCCTATCATACCGGCAATCCGCCCGGCTCCATATCACGCAATGTGTGGAGCTTATAGCCGATAGCTATAACTCCTGATCGGCGCCCGGGGGCTTTGCCGCCTGCAGGCGAATGTTCAAACGCAGCCCGCGTCCGCTGTTCTGTGCCCACAACCGCCCGCCCTGACGCTGCACGGCGTTGCGCGCGATGCTCAGACCCAGGCCGAAGCCGCCGTCGCCGGGGCGCGAGCCATCAAGCCGGGTGAAGGCGGCGAAGATCCGCTCCAGTTCCGCCTCCGCCACGCCGCCGCCTTCGTCTTCCAGCCAGAGCAGCCAGTGCTCGCCCTGGCGCTGGCCGCCGAGGCGAATCTGGCCTGACGCAGGCGAGTGACGAATGGCATTGCGCAAGATGTTCTCCAGCGCCTGCGCCAGGCTATTGAGGTTGCCGAGCACCCAGCAGTCGCCATCCAGGCTGCAGTGCAACTGCTCACGCGGCCAGCCGCTTTCGAAGCAGGCATCCTCCACCAGCATCTCCCACAGCGCCTGGACCTCGATTGGCTCGCACGGCAGCGGCGCCCGCTCGGCATCCAGCCAGGCCAGTTGCAGCGCATCCTCCACCAGGCGCTGCATGCACTCCACTTCCCGCCCCAGGCGTTCGCGCAGGGCAGGCAGGTCCTGCTCGCTGTCGCTGGCAACTTGCAGGCGGCTCAGGGGCGTGCGCAGTTCATGGGACAGGTCGCGCAGCAACTGCTGCTGCAAGGTCACGGTGCCTTGCAGGCGCTCGGCCATGTCATCGAACGCCCGCCCCAGCTCGCCAAACTCGTCGTGGCGGCTGGTGGTGGCGCTGGCCACGCGGGCGGTCAACTGCTCTGAGCGCCAGGCATTGGCCTGGTCGCGCAACTGATGGAGCGGGCGAATCAACATGCGGTACAGGCCGACGCAAAACAGAAACGTCAGCACGCCCGGAATCAGGCCGCTGGTGACCAGCCGCCAGAACAGCAGGTTCCAGTGGTCGGGAATCAGCCGCTGGGGCAGCTCGATCACCAAGCTGCCGAGGGCCGAGTCGCCGGGGAACGGCACGCGCATCCACGGCA
Organism: Pseudomonas sp. 20P_3.2_Bac5; assembly: GCF_025466035.1. NCBI lineage: Bacteria > Pseudomonadati > Pseudomonadota > Gammaproteobacteria > Pseudomonadales > Pseudomonadaceae > Pseudomonas > Pseudomonas sp. 20P_3.2_Bac5. The sequence goes on from NZ_JANLOA010000131.1 coordinate 58,013, forward strand.
AGGTGGTGGAGTGACGGCTGACCGGACGCTCCACGCCACGCAGGTTGGTCAGGTGTTCGGTTTCGGCGTCGGTCAGCGGCAGGCTGCCGAGCGATTGCAGGTCGGGGCCAATCACGCTGATAAAGCCGCTTTCGCGTTCGCGCATGCCGGTCAGCCAGGCATCGATGCCGGCCGTGCCGTTGCGGGTCAGGGCCTGCTCGGCTTCGGCGGCATAGGCTTCCAGCAGGGCCCGGGCTTGCGGCGCGAGATACGCGTTGCGCACCTCCATATGCCGGCCCCAGGACAGGCTCAAGCCGATCAGCAACAGGCAGAAACCCACCAGGAGAATGGCCAGTTTCCAGAACAGTGAATGTCGATTGGGCAACTCAATGGTCCTCGCCGGCGCTCAGGACATAACCCTGGCCCCAGACGGTGCGGACCTGCCGCTCGTGATAACCGATGGCCTTGAGCTTGCGGCGAATCTGGCTGACATGCATGTCCAGGCTGCGATCGTGGCGCGCATAGCCACGCTGCAGAACATGCTGATAAAGGAAGGCTTTGCTCAGCACCTCATCGCGGCTGCGGTGCAAGGTGTCGAGCACGCGGTATTCGCTGGGGGTCAGGCCCGCCGCCTGACCGCCGTGGCGCACATCGCAAGCCTCGTCGTCGAACACCAGTTCGCCAGCGGCCGCCTGCACCACCGGCGGATGCCGCCGTTCCAGCGCCACGCGACGCAGGATGGCTTCGATACGCACGCGCAGTTCGGCCATGCTGAACGGCTTGGGCAGATAATCGTCGGCGCCGCGCTGGAAACCGGTGATGCGATCCGCCTCGGCGCCCAGCGCCGACATCATGATCACCGGGGTGCTGCTGCGTTCGCGCAACTGCATCAACGCATCGAGCCCGGTCATGCCCGGCAGCAGGATGTCCATCAACACCACGTCGAAATGCCGCTGGCGCGCCTGCTCCAGGCCGTCGCGACCAGTGCGGCACCAGGTGACGAGGAAGCCACTACGCTCCAGTTGCTCGTGCAGATAGGCACCCAGCACCGGATCGTCTTCGATGGCGAGGATGTTGGGATTGCGGATGACGGCGGGATTCATTGGCGGCTGCTAGCAATTCTCAATCGCGCGATTATTGAGCATTGCTCTCCCCCAGGCAACCAGACCAGGGTAGAAGGGCCGGCTCACCCGACCAGAGACAAATAAGTGCAATACACCGGCAGTCGCGGTAGTTTTCTTCCCTGGTCCTGTCGGCACAGCCCGACAGCGAACCTCCAGCGCAGCGCAGACACAGGAGATCGGGCGTGCTGAATCGTTTTGGAATCAGGACTCGCGTACTGCTGCTCGCCGTCGTTCCCGCCGCGACCATGGCGCTGGTACTGGGCGGCTATTTCACGTGGGTGCAACAAAACGAATTGCAGACCCAACTGCTCCAGCGCGGACGGATGGTCGCCGAGAGTCTGGCGCCGCTGGTGGCGCCGGCCCTGGCGCGCAAGGACCGAGCGCAACTGGAGCGCATCGCCACCCAGACCCTGGAACAGCCCGACGTGCGCGCGGTGTCGTTCCTCTCCCCCGACCGCGGCAGCCTGGCCCACGCCGGCCCGAGCATGCTCAACCTGCCGCCCGCCGGTGGCGGCACCCAACTGCTGCAACGCTCCGGCAGCGATGCGACCCGTTACCTGCTGCCGGTGTTCGGTCGTCACCGCGACCTTGCCGACGACCCGGTACCCCAGGAAGTCGACCGCCTGCTCGGCTGGGTGGAAATCGAGGTGTCCCACGGCGGCACACTGCTGCGCGGCTATCGCAGCCTGTTCGCCAGCCTGCTGCTGATCCTGATCGGCCTGATGGGCACCACCCTGCTGGCGCTGCGCATGAGCCGGGCGATCAACGGCCCGATCGGGCAGATCAAGCACGCGGTCAGCCAGCTCAAGGACGGCAACCTGGAAGAGCGCCTGCCGAACATGGGCAGCTACGAGCTGGACGAACTGGCGGGCGGCATCAACCGCATGGCCGAGACCCTGCACAACGCCCACGAAGAACTGCAGCACAGCATCGACCAGGCCACCGAAGACGTCCGGCAGAACCTGGAAACCATCGAAATCCAGAACATCGAACTGGACATGGCGCGCAAGGAAGCCCTGGAGGCCAGCCGGATCAAGTCCGAATTCCTCGCCAACATGAGCCACGAAATCCGTACCCCGCTCAACGGCATCCTCGGTTTCACCCACCTGTTGCAGAAAAGCGAGCTGACCCCGCGCCAACTCGATTACCTGGGCACCATCGAAAAATCCGCCGACAGCCTGCTCGGCATCATCAACGAGATTCTCGACTTCTCGAAGATCGAGGCCGGCAAGCTGGTGCTGGAGAGCATTCCGTTCAACCTGCGCGACCTGATCCAGGACACCCTGACCATCCTCGCCCCGGCCGCCCACGCCAAGCAGCTCGAACTGGTCAGCCTGGTCTACCGCGACACGCCGCTGTCGCTGGTGGGTGACCCGCTGCGGCTCAAGCAGATCCTTACCAACCTGGTCAGCAACGCCATCAAATTCACCCGCGAGGGCACCATCGTCGCCCGCGCCATGCTCGAAGACGAAAACGACGACAGCGTGCAGTTGCGCATCAGTATTCAGGACACTGGCATCGGCCTCTCGGCGCAGGATGTGCGGGCGCTGTTCCAGGCCTTCAGCCAGGCCGACAACTCGCTGTCGCGGCAACCCGGCGGCACCGGCCTGGGGCTGGTGATTTCCAAGCGCCTGATCGAGCAGATGGGCGGCGAGATCGGCGTCGACAGCACGCCGGGCGAAGGCTCGCAGTTCTGGGTCAGCCTGAACCTGCCCAAGGCCCGCGACACGATCGAAGACCAGCCGCTGCCGATTCTTCAAGGCCGGCGCACCGCCATCGTCGACAACCACGAACTGGCCCTTCAGGCCCTTGAACATCAACTGGAAGACTGCGGGCTGAACGTCACCACCTTCAGTTCACCCGAACACCTGCTCAGCGGCGTCGAGGCGGCGCGGCTCGCCGGCCAGCGCTTTGAGTTGGCGGTGCTCGGGGTCAACCTGCATGACCTGCCGCCGGAGCGGCTGGGCCAGTTGATCCAGCGTCTTGAGCATTTCGCCTGCCAGGCCCTGGTGCTGTGCCCGACCACCGAACAAGCGCTGTATCACCCCTTCCTGCCCAACGCCCACGGCCAGCTCTACGCCAAGCCGGCCTGCACGCGCAAACTGCGCCGGGCGCTGCTGGAACTCATCCAGCCACGGCGCAGCAACAGCGAGATAAAGCCCCCACCGGGCCAGCGCCTGCCCAAAGTGCTTTGCGTCGATGACAACCCGGCCAACCTGCTGCTGGTGCAGACCCTGCTGGAAGACCTCGGCGCCGAAGTGCTCGCCGTGGACTGCGGCGCCTCGGCGATCAAGGCGGTGCAGCAGGACAACTTCGACCTGGTGCTGATGGACGTGCAGATGCCGGGCATGGACGGTCGCGAGTGCACCGAACAGATCCGCCGCTGGGAAGCCGGCCAGGGCGGCCAGGCGCTGCCCATCGTGGCGCTCACCGCCCACGCCATGGCCAACGAAAAACGCGCCCTGCTGCACAGCGGCATGGACGACTACCTGACCAAACCGATCAGCGACCGACAACTGGCCCAGGTGGTGCAGAAATGGACCGGTTTGCCGGTCAGCCTCAACCGCACCGAACGCCAGGCCGAGCCGTACCACGGCGGCAGCGAACTGAGGGTGCTGGACCCGGATGAAGGCTTGCGCCTGGCCGCCGGCAAACCGGACCTGGCGGCCGACATGCTGGCGATGTTGCTGGCGTCGCTGGAGTCCGATCGCCTGGCGATCCGTGCCGCCCGCGATGCCGATGACCGCGCCGCGACCATCGAGCGGGTCCACCGTCTCAATGGTGCGACCCGCTACTGTGGCGTACCGCAGTTGCGCGCCGCCTGCCAGCGCAGCGAAACCCTGCTCAAGCAGGACGATCCGGAGGCGCCGCAGTCGCTGGACGAACTGGAACGGGCCATCGACCGCCTGACCTGGGCCGCGCGCCAGAGCGCCTGACCTGGAGCAAGGCTGTTTTTGCCGGCTTGGCTACACTGGCGCCATTCGATCGATCGGGAGCATGACCATGCGTGCCTTGTTTTTCAGCAGTCAGGCCTATGACCAGGACAGTTTCAACGCCGCCACGGCAGTGCCGGACCTGGAACTGCACTTCCAGCCCGGCCGCCTGACCGAGGACACTTCCACCCTGGCCGCCGGCCATGAGGTGGTCTGCGCCTTCATCAACGACGACCTGTCCGCGCCGGTGCTGGAGCGCCTGGCAGCAGGCGGCACGCGACTGATCGCACTGCGTTCGGCGGGCTACAACCATGTCGACCTGCCCGCCGCCCGGCGCCTGGGCCTGACCGTGGTGCGGGTGCCGGCCTATTCACCCCACGCCGTGGCCGAACATGCGGTCGCCCTGATCCTGGCGCTGAACCGGCGCCTGCACCGCGCCTACAACCGCACCCGCGAAGGCGATTTCAGCCTGCACGGCCTGACCGGCTTCGACCTGCACGGCAAGACCGTCGGCGTGGTCGGCACCGGCCAGATCGGCCTGGCCTTCGCCCGCATCATGGCCGGCTTCGGCTGCCAGTTGCTGGCCTACGACCCCTACCCAAACCCTGAGCTGCAAGCCCTCGGCGCCCGCTACCTGCCGCTCGACGAGTTGCTGCGCGAGTCGCGCATCATCAGCCTGCATTGCCCGCTGACACCGCAGACCAAACACCTGATCAACCCGCGCAGCCTGGCAGACCTGCAACCGGGCGCGATGCTGATCAACACCGGCCGCGGCGCGCTGGTGGACACGCCGGCGCTGATCGAAGCGCTGAAAAGCGGCCAACTCGGCTACCTGGGCCTGGATGTCTATGAAGAAGAAGCGCAGATTTTCTTCGAGGACCGCTCCGACCTGCCGCTGCAGGATGACGTGCTGGCACGGCTGCTGACCTTCCCCAACGTGATCATCACCGCGCACCAGGCGTTCCTCACCCGCGAGGCGCTGGCCGCCATTGCCGGCACCACCCTGGACAACATTGCCCGGTGGATGGTCGGCCAGCCGCAGAATCTGGTGGAGGGATGAGGTAGGATACGCGGCAAATTTGGAGGCCCCATGGTCGAACACGATTTCCGCTACACCCTCTTCAACCCGCAACACACCTTGATCGAATGCCGCGCGCTGGTGCCGGGCCGTTACCAGGTCACCGGCAACGGCGGCTCGATCCAGAAAGGCGACGTTCTGCTGGTCACCCTCAAGGGCAGCAAGACCCTGTCGATGCGCCTGACCGTCGACAGCGTCCGCCACCTGATCAACCCGAGCGGCCAGTGGGTCGCGGTGGCCACGGGTCCGGTGTTCGGCGAGCTGGCGATACATCAGTGGCAGGTCAACTGCGACAGCTGCGAAGCGACCCTAGACTTCGAGTTCGCCGTCGACGCCAAACTGGGCAAGAAAGCCCAGCAACCGGCCGCCGTGGCGCGCGTTGCCGAGCTGGGCTGGAGCACCAAGGGCGACAAGCACCAGTGCCCGAAATGCCGGGAGCAGGCGCGGTAATGAACAGGATTCTGTTGAGCGGACTGGTCGCCGCGGCCCTCGCGGGTTGCGCGGCCGAGCCGATGAAACTGGAGCAGGAACGCAGCTACGTGCTGGAGTGGATCGGTGAACGACCGCTGATGGACTACAGCCACCTGACCCTGACCCTCGCCGCCGATGGCCGGGCGTACGGCAATGCCGGCTGCAACCACTGGTTCGCGCCGTACACCCTGCAAGGCAGCACGCTGAGCTTCGGCGCCGTGGGCAGCACCCGCAAACTGTGTGCCCCGGCATTGATGGAGCAGGAAAAACGCTTCCTGCAGGCGTTGACCACGGTCCAGCGCTGGGACATCTCGCCGATCGAGCAGGTCAGGTTCTGGCCTGCCGAAGGCAAGCCGCTGCGCTTCTGGCCTGAGGAAGGCTGAGCCCAGGCTCGCCCCGATACAGTAGGAGCGAGCTTGCTCGCGAAGAATCCTCGCGAACAAACTCGCTCCTGCCGAATGGCCTTATCAGGCGCCCTTGAGCGCCTTGATCTTCTCCACCAACCCCGCCTCGGTCTGCTCGCCCATCAACTGCTCCCGCACCTTGCCCTTGTCGTCGATGATGTAGGTCACCGGCAGCGCTTCGCTGCGTGGCAGGTCATAGCGTTCGGCGGGATCGTCGGCCAGCACGGTAAAACCGATGCCCATGGCTTCACTGGCCTTCTTCAGTTCCTCGCCCTGCAAACCGTCGAAATTCACCCCGACCACCGTCACGCCCTGGGGCTGCCATTCTTTGGCGAAGTGGTTCAGTTCGGGAATCTCGACGCGGCACGGGCTGCACCATTCCGCCCAGTAGTTGAGCACTACCCAGCGTCCGTCGAGTTGATCGGCTTTCACCGTGTTGCCGTTCTGGTCGAGGCCGTAGTCCGCACCGCAGCCACCGAGCAGCAGGCTCGCGGTGATGGCCAGGGCTGCTGCCAAACGCCTTGTCATGGGTCAATCCTTCTTCAAGATTCAAGCAAAATGCCAATACGCTGCGGTTAGAATACCCGCCACTCACAGCCAGATGCGACCCTGACATGACTGACCTGACGCTTTACCACAACCCCCGCTGCTCCAAATCCCGTGGTGCGCTGGAACTGCTCGAAGAGCGCGGACTGGCCCCGACCGTGGTGCGCTACCTGGAAACCCCGCCCGATGCCGCCACCCTCAAGGCGCTGCTGGGCAAACTGGGCATCGGCGCCCGGCAACTGCTGCGCACTGGCGAAGACGAATACAAAAGCCTCGACCTGGCCAACCCGGCATTGAACGACGAGCAATTGATCGCCGCCATGGCCGAGCACCCGAAACTGATCGAACGGCCGATCCTGGTCGCCGGCGACAAGGCCGTGATCGGCCGTCCGCCCGAGAAGGTGCTGGAGATCCTGCCGTGAGCCAGCCCTACATCCTGATTCTGTATTACAGCCGCCATGGTTCCACCAGCGAGATGGCCCGGCAAATCGCCCGCGGCGTCGAACTGGCCGGCCTGGAAGCACGCCTGCGCACCGTGCCGGCGATTTCCACCGAGTGCGAAGCGGTGTCGCCGTCGATCCCCGAGACCGGCGCCCTCTACGCCACCCTCGACGACCTGCGCCACTGCGCGGGCCTGGCCATGGGCAGCCCGACCCGCTTCGGCAACATGGCCGCGCCGCTCAAGTACTTCATCGATGGCACCAGCAGCCTGTGGCTGAGTGGCGGACTGGTCGGCAAGCCAGCGGCGGTGTTCACCTCCACCGCCAGCCTGCACGGCGGCCAGGAATCGACCCTGCTGTCGATGCTGCTGCCGTTGATGCACCACGGCATGCTGATCATGGGCCTGCCCTACAGCGAATCGGCGCTGATCGAAACCCGCGGCGGCGGCACGCCGTATGGCGCCAGCCACCATGCCGGCGCCGACGGCAAGCGTGACCTGGATGCCGACGAAATCGCCCTGTGCCGCGCCCTTGGCCAGCGCCTGGCGAACACCGCGAAGCGTCTGGAGAACGGCCGTGGCTAAGAAGCCGAAGATCCTTCCTGCGCTGGAATGGCTGGAACCGCGCGTACGCCTGACCCGGGCGCTGAGCCTGGCCGCATTCTTCGCGCTGATCGCCTTGCTGATCGTCAACACCCTGTTCTTCACCGACCTGCACGGTGCGCGGCCCTGGGTGGTTCTCGGCATTCAGTTGCTACCGCTGGCGCTGGTAGCGCCGGGCATGCTGGGCGGCAGCGCGCGGGCCCATGCCTGGATGTGCTTCGTGCTGAACCTGTATTTCATCACTGGCGTGGAAGCGGCATTCGACCCGTCGCGGGCGCTGTTTGGCTGGCTGGAAGTGGTGATCAGCCTGAAGCTGTTCGTCTGTGCGCTGCTGTATATCCGCTGGCGCTTTCAGTACGACCGGCGGTTGGCGGGGGAAGGCGCTGCGTAGATTTTGCCCTGTAGAAGCGAGCTGTTCGGCTCCCCGACACGCTCGCGCCTACAACGGCGCCCGCATTAATCCGTCAGAAAACTCAGTGATTGACGGTATGCGCCAGCATCACCGACAACTGGCACAGCGGTCGCCCGCTCTCGGCATGCCACTGGTTGAACGCCGCCTGCACCAGGGCCAGGTCACGCTGGCTGGTGGGCTTTTTGTCGATCACTTCCTGAGCGATCAGCGCGGCGGCCATGTCATCGGTGGGGATGAAGGTGTCCTTGCCGACCATGCGCAAAAAGCGTGGCGCCGATAACCCGCCCAACTGGTTGCCATGCTTGGTCAGGTACTTCCACAGCCCGGTGATGTCGGTTACCGGCCAGCCGGCGATCAACGCGCCGAAGCTGCCTTTTTCCTTCTGCACATCGAGCACCATCTGCGCATTGCGCGGCACACTCTTGAGCTTGCCCAGGTGACGGATCACCCGGGTGTCCTGCATCAGCCGCTCCAGGTGCTCGGCGCCCATCAGCACGACTTTCTCCGGATCGAAACCGAAGAACACCTCTTCGAACGCCGGCCACTTGGCGTCCACCAGGCTGTGCTTGAGCCCGGCGCGGAAGACCCGCAGGGCCAGGGTCGAGAGATAGCGGTCATCACCGATGGCGCGCAACTGAGCCGGGGTTTTCGGCTGGGGCAGGTACGCCTCCAGCGCGGCGGCGGAACCGAAGCGGTTCAGGCAGTACTCATACAGCCACTGGTAATCGCGCATGGGTCAGATGTTCAGCACGTTGAGGAAACGCGGGGTGGCCGTTTCATCGATGGAGAGGCTGGTGAAGTCGAACAGGTTGCGGTCGGCGAGCTGCGATGGCACCACGTTCTGCAGGCTGCGGAAGATGCTGTCGGTACGGCCCGGGGTTTTGCGTTCCCACTCCACCAGCATGTCCTTGACCACCTGGCGCTGCAGGTTTTCCTGGGAGCCGCAGAGGTTGCACGGGATGATCGGGAATTCCTTCATGTCCGAGTAGGCCTGGATGTCCTTCTCGGAGCAGTAGGCCAGCGGGCGGATCACCACGTTACGGCCATCGTCGGCACGCAGCTTCGGCGGCATGGCTTTCATGGTGCCGTTGAAGAACATGTTGAGGAAGAAGGTCTCGACGATGTCGTCGCGGTGGTGACCGAGGGCCATCTTGGTCGCGCCGATCTCGTCGGCGAAGGTGTACAGCGTGCCGCGGCGCAGGCGCGAGCACAGCGAGCAGGTGGTCTTGCCTTCCGGGATCAGTTCCTTGACCACCGAGTAGGTGTCTTTCTCGACGATGTGGTACTCGACGCCGAGGGTCGTCAGGTAAGCCGGCAGTACATCCTCGGGGAAGCCGGGCTGCTTCTGGTCCATGTTCACCGCGACGATCTCGAACTTGATCGGCGCCACTTTCTGCAGGTGCAGCAGAACGTCGAGCATGGTGTAGCTGTCCTTGCCGCCAGACAGGCAGACCATGACCTTGTCGCCATCTTCGATCATGTTGTAGTCGGCGATGGCTTCGCCGGCGAGGCGCCGCAGGCGTTTTTGCAGTTTGTTCTGGTTGACCGAAAGGGTGCCCATAGCGCTTGAATCCGCGAGGTGTGACAAAAGGCGCGTATTTTACGCATAAACCGCTGCGGGACACAGACCCCTCCGATAAAGACTGCGAGGTAATCAAGCCCGACGCTGACAGCGCGATTTGCTCTAAAAAAGCGGGTTTGTGCGGCGAACGCCTTTCTATACTGCGACATAAGACCGCACCAATAGCGGCCTGTCCTGCCCGGCCCTGCCTTGTGGGCCCCGGGTTTTGTACGAGAAGTCGCCGAGTGGCGATCAGGCAATGTTCGTACGAAACCTAGCAAGCGCTCCGTTTGGGGGGCGACTGGAAACGACGTAGGAGTGATTGGCATGATCCATCACGTTGTAGGGCTGTTCACACACCCCGACCAGGAATGGCGGGAAATCCGTGGCGAAGAAGAATCCATCAGCCACATGTACCTCACCCACACCCTGATACTGGCGGCAATTCCCGCGGTATCGGCGTTTATCGGCACCACCCAGGTGGGCTGGGTCATCGGCGAGCGCGCCCCGGTCATGCTGACCATGGAAAGCGCAATATGGATGACCGTCATGTCCTACCTGGCCATGATCGCCGGCGTTGCGGTCATGGGCGCCTTCATCCACTGGATGGCGCGTACCTACGACGCCAACCCGAGCCTGGCGCAATGCATCGCGTTCGCCACCTACACCGCCACCCCGCTGTTCATCGGCGGCCTGGCGGCGCTTTACCCACACCTGTGGCTGGGGATGATCGTCGGCACGGCGGCCATCTGTTACACGGTCTACCTGCTCTACGTCGGGCTGCCGACCTTCATGAACATCCCTTCGGACGAAGGGTTCCTGTTCTCGAGTTCGGTGCTGGCCGTCGGGCTGGTGGTACTGGTTGCCATCATGGCGTTCACCGTCATCACCTGGGGACTGGGCGTGGGGCCCGTCTACACCAATTAGCAAAAATGCCAGCAACTTAGGGGCAATACCGTCAGGCCGCCGCAAGGCGGCCTGACTTCGTCCGCGGACCGGCGGTCTCGGCAGCGCGCTCATGGTTGCGGCATAATCGCCGCTCAGGAGTACCCGACCACATGCCAGAGCTGCTCAAAACCCGCGTCGAAGATTGCTACAAGCAAGCCGAAGCCTTTTTCAAACGTCCCTTCCACCGCCCCGCCGTCAGCTTCAAGCTGCGCGGGCAGAAAGCCGGTGTCGCCCATCTGCACGAGAACCTGCTGCGCTTCAATCTCCAGTTGTACAGGGAGAACAGCGAGGATTTCCTGCGCCAGACCGTCGCCCACGAGGTCGCCCACCTGGTGGCGCACCAGTTGTTCGGCGACCGTATCCAGCCGCATGGCGAGGAATGGCAACTGATCATGCGCGGGGTCTATGAACTGCCGCCCAATCGCTGCCACAACTACGACGTCAAGCGCCGCACCGTGACTCGGTATATCTACCGTTGCCCTTGCGCCGGGAGTGATTTCCCGTTTTCAGCGCAGCGACACGGGCTGGTCAGGCAGGGGCGGCGGTATCTGTGTCGGCGCTGCCGACAGACCTTGGTGTTTAGCGGGGAAACGCGGGTGGAGTGAGCCTTTGTTCTTCATGGAATACTGGGGCGCTTTGGCTTCGGCTTTGGGGCCATTAACTTGGCTTGGGGGGGCGCCCCCCCGCCCCCA
>NZ_JANLOA010000063.1:0-68818 GCF_025466035.1 Pseudomonas sp. 20P_3.2_Bac5
CCCCCAGACCAGCGGGGGGGCGGCGCGCGGGTCGAAGCCGGCGCGCAACAGCAGCAATTCCAGCCAGCCGCGGGTCGGCGCCTCGACCGCCACTGGCTCCGGCAATTGGCCCAGCCGCTGCAAGGTGCGCTCTTGCGCCGACTTGCGCACGCCGCTGTAGAACAGGCTGACAGAAGCGCTCAGCAACAGCAGGCCGAACAGCCCCAAGACCAGGGCGATCATGGCGCGGACTCCAGCGGGTCGTGACGCAGCTTATCTCCGGCCGGGTTGACCGCGTCGCGCACGAAGGCCGTGCCGCCTCGCCGATCAAGGCGGAACAGAGTGTTGGTGACGTACACGTCATCGCGCAGGCCAACCACTTCCAGCACCTCGCTGACACAACGGCGCCCATCGGGCAGGCGGGTCAACTGGATCACCACATCAAGGGCGGCGCAGATCATCTGCCGCAGGGTCTTCTCCGCCACCTGGAGCCCGGTCAGGCCGACCAGGGTTTCCAGACGCAACAGCGCGTCCTGCGCGGTGTTGGCGTGGACGGTGCTCATGGAGCCGTCGTGGCCGGTGTTCATTGCGGTCAGCACGTCGATGACCTCCACCCCGCGAATCTCCCCGAGCAGGATGCGGTCCGGGCGCATCCGCAGGGCGTTGCGGATCAGTTCGCTGGCCTTGATCTCGCCATGGCCTTCGGCATTCGGCGGCCGGGTTTCCAGACGCACGACGTGAGGGTGGTCCAATTGCAGCTCGGCCACGTCCTCGATGGTCACCAGTCGCTCGTGCGGGCTGATCAACTGGCTGAGGATGTTCAGCAACGTGGTCTTGCCGGTGCCGGTGCCGCCGCTGACCAGCACGTTGCAACGCTTGCTCACCGCCAGTTCGAAGAACGCCATGATCCCCGGATCGATGGCGCGGGTCGCCAGCAGATCGGCGCTCTTGAGCATGTCCTTGCGGAATTTGCGGATCGACAGGCAAGGCCCGTCCAGCGCCACCGGCGGAATGATCGCGTTGACCCGGCTGCCGTCGGGCATGCGCGCATCGACCATCGGCGACGACTCATCCAGACGCCGGCCAAGCGGCGCGAGGATGCGTTGCATCACCCGCTCGACATGGTGCGAGTCGATGAAGCGCAGGTCGGTCTGATGCAACACCCCGGCGCGCTCGACGAACACGCGGTACGGGCCGTTGACGAGGATTTCGGTGACGCTGGTGTCGCGCAGCAGAACTTCCAGCGGGCCGAAGCCGGTGAGTTCGTCCACCAGTTCCTCGGCCAGCCGCTCCATTTCATAGCGCGACAGCGCCAGGTGCAGGCGGGCGATGTAATCGCCGACCTGCTCGGTGACGAATTGCGCCAGCGCCGGTCGCGAGCCTTCCAGCAGGTTGCGGCCGGAGTCTTCGATGGCATCGATGATGTGTCGGTGCAGCGCACGCTTGAGTGCCTGGGGATCACTGCCGAGGTTGGCCCGGGGTCCGCCGAACAGCTCGTCACTGCTCATTTTTGTTGCCCCAGAGCCGGGTCAGCCAGTTGTTGGCCTTGGGCTTGAGGTTTTCCGAACGGCGCGCGAGGCGCTCGCCCAGGGTTTTGAGGGCATGGGTGAGGTTGTCGCGCGGGGCCAGCTCGAACAGGCTCAGGCCCTGGTTCCGCGAGTTGAGCCGCACTTCGGGGCTGGAGGGCAATTCAGTCAGCACCGGCAAGGCGAAGCGTTTGCCGAGGGCCTCGGCATCCGGCACCACGCCGCGCAGATAACGATCGACCAGCAGTTTGGCGTGCTCCAGGTTCATGCCCTTTTCGCGCCAGGTGTTCAGCACTTCCAGGTTGCGCCGGCACTCGATGACATTCTGGTCGGTGTACCAGATCAGCTTGTCGCAGTGGCTGACAAAGGTGCGCAGCGCCTCGCTGTCAGATTGTCCGGTGAGGTTGACGATGATGTGCTGGAAGTGTTGTCGCAGCGCGCTGAGCAGCATGTACAGCTCGGCGGCGCTGGTGCGCTCCAGTGCTTCGTCGCCCGCGGCGTAGGCCAATAGGCGCAGGCCGCTGGGTTCGCGGGCGAAGGCGCTGTCGATCAGGGTGCTGTCGAGGCGGCGCAGGTGGCGCAGGGCGTCACCGAAATGGAAGGACGATTCCAAGCCCAGCAACGCCAGGCTGTCGCCGCGCGGCAGGCCGAGGTCAAGCAACAGGGTCTGCTGGCCGCTTTTCTGCACCACCTCCCCCAGGTGCAGGGCAAGCAGCGCGCCATCGGAACCACACTGGGTGCCATAGAGCACAGTGAGGCCGCCCAGGTGCGGGTTGGTGGTCACTGGCGGCAGGCGCTTGCCCAGGCGCCGGACCAGCCCGGCCACCTCGCTCGAGCGCGAACCGTAGGCGACGAAGTCCCGCGCGCCGGCGCGCATCGCATTGAGCACAAGCTGGTTGTCCATGCCATCGCCGAGGGCGACGATGGCCAGCATCGGCTTGGCCTCCAGCACCCCTTCGATGAGTGCGCACTGGTTGACCACATGGTCGCGGTCCAGGCCGATGAACACCAGATTGGCGAAGGTCACGTCGACCAGCGCCAGCATTTCATCGAGGCTGCCGCTGCCGGCGCCGACCACCTGCCCCAGCGGCGCCAGCGCGGTCTGCAGCCATTGCAGATCACCCTCGTTGCGGGTGATGGCAAGGAAGGTCTGGCTCAGGCTTTCGCTCATTGGGATAACCCGCTGCGACGTTCGAAGTCGCCGTTTTCCAGGAAGAAAAGCCGCCCCCAGCTCGGGTCGTAGGTGCGCAGGCGCTCACCGGGAAGTTCCGGCAGCTTCGCGTTGACGGCCAGCGGCCTGACCAGATGCGGCGTGACGACCATCAGCAGTTCGGTTTCTTCGCTCTGCACGTTTGACTGACGGAAGAACGCGCCAAGGATCGGCACATCGCCGAGGCCCGGGAATTTGTCCACGTCGGAACGGTTAGTGGTGCTGATGAGGCCGCTGATGATGAAGCTCTCACCATCGGCGAGGGAGATGCTGGTATCGGTGCGCCGGACTTTAAGACCGGGAACCGTGGTGCCGGCAATATTGACCGTTCGGGAGTAATCCAACTCGCTGACTTCAGGGGCGACCTTGAGCATGATGCGGTCGCGGCTCACCACCGTTGGCGTCAACGCCAGGCGAATGCCGAACTCCTTGAACTCGATCGACACGTTGTCGCTGCCGCTGCTGGGCACCGGGATCGGGATTTCTCCACCGGCGAGGAAGCTTGCGGTCGTGCCGCTGAGCACCACCAGGCTGGGCCGTGCCAGGGTGTAGGCGAAGCCGCTGCTCTCCAGGGCGTTGATCGCTGCGAGGAAGCGACTGCTGCCGCCGCCCCAGACAATGTTGAACATATCGTTGCCAAGCGGGATCAACGGGTTGACCACCGGCACATTGCCCGGCGTCACGTTGGTATTCGGCACGGTGCCGGGCGAGCCGATCAGCGAGTTGTTCGAACCTTTGAAGAACAAGCGCGCACCGGCTTCCTTGAGCTTGGTGCGGCTGACTTCGACGAAGCGTATATCGGCCTGCACCTGGCTGGGCGTTTCCGCATCCAGCGAGGCCGGCACTTGCGTGGAAACCATGTCCGCCGTCGCCCGCCCACGCACGAACACCATGGTCTGGCGCGGTGTGCTGGTGCAATGGGTCCACAGACTGAGGCTGGTAGCGCCGGGCCCCATGGCCGTGAGCAGCACCGCGTCATTGCCCACGGGATGCACATCGGCGACTTTCGGATCGCCCACCGCCGCACGGCTGATGCCGACCGGCAGGCGGACCTCCTGTTGCAGACCCTGGTCGATTTCGATCACTGCCGGCACCTGCGGCAGTGCCGAACAGCCCTTGTTTGCGGCATGCGCTTGGGACAACGGCAGCAGCCCCGCCAGCATGGCCATCAAGGTGTAGCCAGGGATCCGTGAAGAACGGCTGCTCATTGAAGGACATCCTTGCTGGGTTCAATGGGATTGTTCGGAAGACTGCGTGCCGCGAATGATTTCCATGGCCCGTGGTGGCGCCGGACTACCACGGACAGGCGCCGGGGCCTGGACCATGGCCAGTTGGCTGAAGCGATAGAGTTCGCGATTGGCGTTGGCCAGGGTGCTGTCCGCGGCTTTCGGGTCGGCCCAGTAGCGGGCCAGGCGTTTTTCTTCGGCGCTGCGCACGGCCAGGCGCAGGCTGCCGGCCTGGGCCGCCAGCACCAATCGACTCGCCAGCCCTTCGGGAACCGCCACCACTACGGTGCGCGGTGCATCGCGGCGTTTTTGCTCGCGGACCTTGGGATCGACCTCGACCGGCTCGGCCGGTTTGCCGTCACTGGCCAGCCCCATCTGCTGGCCGACACTGAGCAGGCGCAAGGCCGGAATCACCACTTGGGCGCTGGCCAGGGGATTGTCGGTTTCATCTTTCAGATAGAGCAGCACGTCGACGTAGTCGCCAGGGCGGATCTGCCCGGCTGCGCCGCTGACCTCATCCACTGCGAGCGTCAGGGCCCGCTCGCCCGGCTGGATCATTCGCGCCAGCGGACCACCGGCCTCGAAGCTGCTTTCTTCCAGCCAGGTGCCTGCGGGCAGATCGCGCCACGGCGTGCGTCCGGCAACTTGCTCGGGGGTCTGGAAACTGCCGGCCGGCGCCACCAGCAGGCGCTCCACGGCGAGATCGTCGGTGCTCAATGGCATATTGGCGGCAACATCCCGGCGCAACACCA
The DNA here is from genome assembly GCF_025466035.1 of Pseudomonas sp. 20P_3.2_Bac5. Taxonomy (NCBI): domain Bacteria; kingdom Pseudomonadati; phylum Pseudomonadota; class Gammaproteobacteria; order Pseudomonadales; family Pseudomonadaceae; genus Pseudomonas; species Pseudomonas sp. 20P_3.2_Bac5. Next base: position 4,694 of record NZ_JANLOA010000063.1, read on the forward strand.
CCACCGGTTTGCGCAATTCATCCTGGACGTTGTTGACGGCTTGCGTCACCGGCTGGGCTGCCGGCGCGGGTGGCGGCGTTTCTGTCGCGGGCTTCCTGCCCAGGGTCAGTCCCCAGTAGCCGGCGACGATGGCCCCCAGCAAAAACAGTCCGGCGAGTATCAACGTGATGCGACTGCTCATGTCCGGCCCCTCCCTGCCCTGCGCCCCATCAGCCCGTACGTCTTGTTAACGGGCTCACAAATACTCAATTGGAAGTAACTATTTCGCTATTTGACGGTAGCGCAGGTAGGCCAAAACGCCATTACACCGTCAGATTATTTTCGGTGGCATTTCTGTCACCCTCATAAAACAACAGCTTATTGGCGGCAATTTTCCATTATCACTTTGGTGTTAATGCTTTCTTACATTTGCCGAAGGGTTAACTCTTGGCGATGCTCTGGTTGCAAAGGGGAATCACCAAAGCCCCGTGTTACCAGCGCTTCCAGCGCTAAGGAGCAACATCATGCATCTTTCCAAAATCATCCAGTCCATCCGGGGATTCTTCAAAAGCACCGACGGCGCGTCGGGTATCGAATATGCGCTGGTCGCCTGCATGGTCGCCGTTGCCCTGGTGGCATTTGTGCCAACCATTTCCGAGGGTGTGACCAACATCTTCACAACGATCGAGGCAGCTCTGCCCGCTTCATAATCACCGTGTCCCGGCAAGGCCTCGAACGTTTCTCCCACGAGCCCAACGTAACCCGTGACAGGACTACGCCATGCCTGCTTCCCCCCCACGCGAACAGTTGCTGTTAGTGGATGATGAAGAGGAAGCGTTGAACGAACTGGCTGAACTGCTGGACGGCGAAGGCTTTTGTTGCCACACGGCGACATCGGTGAAGCTCGCCCTCCAGCAGTTGACCCGGCACCCGGATATCGCCCTGGTCATCACCGACCTGAACATGCCGGAAGAGTCCGGCATCTCCCTGATCAAACGCCTGCGCGACCACACGGCCCGGGAGTATCTGCCGGTGATCGTCTGCAGTGGACAGATCGACCCCGTTGTCGCCGACGAACTGGAACGCTTGCAGGTACAGGGGGTCTTTCGCAAACCGATCTATCACACCCGCTTGCTGGATACGCTGAGCAGCCTGTTTCCGCTGGAGAGCATGCACGACAGACTGCACGCTGTTCCCTAGCGCATACGGAAAAGCCCCGGGGTTGCTTTGCAGCCCCGGGGCTTTTCCATTACGGCTCACTCACAACTGATAACTGAAGCTCACGGTGAACCGCGGCCGGCGGTTGAAACTGTCCAGTGCCATGTCCGACATCGGCTTGGCTGCCTCCAGCGAGATGTTGTAGTAATGCGCATCGCCAAAGCGCAGGCCGAGGGCCAGCGATGACATTCGTGAGTCCTGCACCTGTAGTTCGTTGAACCAGGTCCGCGCCGCATCCAGCACCACATAGGGCTGCAGCATCTTCACCCACTCACCGTCGCGCTTGAAGCTGTAGTTGACCTCATAGGCCGCGCCCCAGCCCTTGTCGCCTGACGCCTGGTCCACAGGGTAACCGCGCCCGAAGTTCTGCCCACCGAACACCGCCCGCTCGCTGTCGGGCAGGCTGTCATCGGTCCAGTACAGCGCGGCGGAAGCCACGCCCTGCCAGTTGTCGAAGAAGCGGTCGCTCTGTACGCCGGACAGGCGCAGGCGGAAGAAATCCAGGTCGTAGCCCGCGTTGGTATTGGCGCCGAAATGATCGAGGCCCTGGTAGACACCCGCACTGATGATCCGTAGCTGCTTTTCAGTCGCCTTGCGCCAATCGCCTTCGAAGGCCAGGGCACGGATGTCGGTGTTGGTGCTGACTTTCAGCGGGAAGCCGATGACCCGGTAATCGGTGGTGTCGTCCACGGCGTAGAAGCGTGCTGACAGGCTCAGCCACTCGTTGGGCGAGGCGATCAGCGGATGGGTCAGGCCGATGGAGTAGCGGTCGTTTTCGCGGTGCTGCTTGAGGTTGATGTTATCCGTCAGCCGCACCACCGCGCTGGGGTCGCTGCGGTAGCGGGATGCCGACAGGATCAGTTGGGTGCCTTCGCTGTCCAGGGACTGCGAATAGTCGGCGCGGAAGTAGTGTTCCTTGTCCTCGCCGGGAGGAAACAGGGCGCTGATACTCAATTGCTCGGCTACCGCGGTATGCGCGTTGCTGTTGGCGCCGAACAGGGCCTGGATATCGTCGCGACTACCGTCGGTGAGGTTCATCGTGGTGGTGAACGGCTTGCGGGAAGCCTGCACCATCAGCTTGCTCGCCCCGTCGGTGGTGCCGGGCGGAGGCACACTGGCCTGCAAGGTGATCCCGGGCACGCGGCTCATCAGCGAGGTGTAGCGTTCGAATGCCTTGCGCGTCAGCGGTCGTACGGCCTTGAGCTTGGTCACCAGTTTGTCCAGGTAGCCCGAGACACGACCAACATCGCCCTGCAGTTCGTAATCACTGATATAGCCTTCGACCAGCACGACCCGCAGCCGGCCTTCGGCGAAATCCTGTACGGGGAGAAACGCGTAGGACAACAGGTAGCCGTCCTGCTGGTACCGCTGGGTGAGACGCCGGGTTGCCTCGATCAGCTCGCCGACCGTCACCTCGCGATCGAGCAGCCCTTGGTAGTTCTCACGCAATTCACTCAGCGGGTAAACCGTCCCGCCTTCGATGCGAATCTTGTGGATCAGCACCTTGGTATTCATCATCAGCGGCTGGGGTTGAGCGGTTGCCGGACTCGGCACTTGCAGCTTGGGAGTTGTCGGCCTGAAAGCATCAGCCGGCAAGTTGGGCGCCGGCAGGTTGCGTTCGGTTTCGTTGCTGTTCAGATAGCTTGGGAGCGGCTCGGCCTGAAGCACACTGACCCAGGACAAACCCACTAACGCGACTGCCATCGATCGCATAGGACACTCCATGATCCTGAAAAGTACGAGGGAACCAAGGCGGTTCCCTCGTCAGACTCAAGCGTAGGTGTTGCCCGTAAGATCGTCTAACAACAGTGATGGCTTTTTATTTTTTGAGGCCCCCGGTCAGGCCGTTGAGCAGGCCGCCAACGCCGCCGGTAGCTCCGGCACCGGCCCCCACGGAACCACCGACACTGGCCCCGACGGTGCCATTCAAGGTTCCTGTCACGGTACTGACCACGGTACCCAGCCCTGCACCGGCACCGCCCGTTCCGCCAGTCGCGCCGCCCAAGGTATTGGTTACTGTGTTGACCACGCCACTAAGCCCTGCGCCTGCACCACCCGTTCCGCCAGTCGCGCCGCCCAAGGTATTGGTTACCGTGTTGACCACGCCACTAAGCCCTGCGCCTGCACCACCCGTTCCGCCAGTCGCACCGCTCAAGGTATTGGTTACCGTGTTGACCACGCCACTGAGCCCTGCGCCGACACCACCACCGCTGGCTTGGCCGTTGACCAGGCCGCCCGTTTGGGTAACCGTTGCCCCGACTGCATTAAGCGTTGCGCCAACCTGATCCACTACCGGGTTGTTAGTAGCATTGGCCAGTTGGGTCCCAAGCCCGCTGACTGCACCGCCGACCTGACCGACCAGACCGCTCACCGGAGCGCCCAGGCCAGTAGCAGCCCCGACCTGCTGGGTCACGCCAGCGACAGTGTTGACGACCGGCGTAACCGCCGAGCTCACCGAGCTGGTCAGTGCCGCAGCCGGTGCGGCCGCGCCGCTGCTGGCGACACCGTTACCGCCAAGCAGCGTTCCCAGCGAAGCCACCGTGCCGCCAACACCGGTCGTGGCATTGCCGCCAGCGCTCACCACACCATTATTGCTGCCTGCATCGAGGCCGGTTCCGACACCTGCAACGACGCCGCCCACGGTTTCCAGCAAGCCCGTCGAACCACCCGCCTTGCCGTCGCCAACCAGGCCACCGGCGGTAGAGGTGCCACCACCGACATTACTCAGCAAGCCACCCACCGCAGTAGTAAGGGGGTTACCGTTGCCGGCGGCGGTGATGCTGTCGCCTACCTTGTCGACCAGGCCACCGACTTTCTGTACCACACCATCAACCGGGGTGCCCAGCCCGGTCACCTTGCCCAGGTTGCCGGTGGTGTTCTCCACCAACGACACGACTTGCACAGCGGTGTTGCTGAGTTGCTGGTTGAGACTGCCGAGCGGGCCAGTCGTGCTCTGAGTGTCGAGAGTGTTGCCCAGCATGGTGACCGCTTGGCCAACCTGGCCGACCAGGCCACCAACCACAGGTACCTGCTCGATGACATTGCTACCGGCGAGTGCCTGTACTCCACTGCCAAGGTTCGCGACACCAGCGCCGACCCCGGAAAGGGTCTTGCCAACGGCATTACCGCCAGTGCCCAGTTCGCCGAGGCCGTTGCTCACCCCAGTACCGATACTGGTGACTGCTTGACCCGCGGAGTTCACCAGGCCACCGGCATTGACGTTGCCCAGCACCGGCAACGCGTTGACAGTCGTACCAAGGCTGCTGACAGCCGTTCCAACCCCGGAGACCCCGGTGCCGACCTGATCCAGAACCTGGCCGGTAATGAGAGGTGTGGTGGTGTTGCCACCACCGCCGGCGTTACCGCCACCGGTGCCGCCACCGCCAGTGCCACCGCCGCCCGTACCGCCACCGCCGGTGCCGCCTCCGCCGGTTCCACCATCACCACCGCCCGTACCGCCGCCACCGGTTCCGCCACCGCCGGTTCCACCATCACCGCCGCCCGTGCCGCCACCGGTTCCACCATCGCCTCCGCCGGCAGCACCGCCGCCGTCAGTTTGCGAAGAACCGTCCACTGAGCTGTGATGGCCACCGCCACCACTGCTGCAACCCGCCGATGCGGTTACAGCCAGAACCAATGCCAGTGCTGTGCTTGCCTTAATCCACGCTTGAGTATTCATGATGGCGACTCCATAGCTTTCGCTGCCGCTGCTTGGTGTTTACGGACGGTCCCAGAGCGGAACCTCCACTTCCGTAACGCCATATCAGCCCCCCAAGCGAGGAGTCACAATTCTGAACTTGGTATTAACCGTTTATATACGCCGGCGATGGCCAAAAAAGTTCTTTTAGTTCAATGGCTTGAAAACCTCTTTCAGCTCAGGTGATAGCACTTCGACTTTCGCGCTATATCCATTTGACGGGTAGCTGGCGCCAATTTCTGATGCCTGGCACACGCATTGGCAGCCCGGCGGCGATGCATGAAAAGCGATTCGGGAAAGCCCGTTGACTACAGTAAACTCCGCGCCCCCTTGCGGGTTTTCACTTGACCGGGAGCTTCTCCGGCGAGTTTCGTAGCACTTTGTTCCTGGAGATTTTCCATGCCTGCCCCTGTCTGGTGGCTGCTTTGCCTGCCTTTTATCGCCGGTGCTTTCCTGCCCTTGCAGGCCGGTATCAATGGCCAGTTGGCCAAACAGGTGTCCAGCGTGCTGGCCGCCGCCCTTATTTCATTTGCGGTGGGCACCGTCGCCCTGCTGGCGCTGGTTCTGAGCCAACGTGAGATGCCCGGGCTCACCGCGCTGAAAGGCCTGACCTGGTGGCACTGGAGCGGCGGACTGCTGGGGGCGTTCTTCATCACCACCGCCGCCTTCGCCGGCCCGCGCATCGGCGCCATGCTGTTCATGGCGCTGGTGCTGGCCGGGCAACTGGCGATGGCCATGGCCCTCGACCATTTCGGCTGGGCGGGCTTTCGTGAAGCGCCGGCCAGCCTCGGCAAGATCGCCGGGCTGGTGTTGATCCTCGGCGGGGTGTGGTTGATTCGCCGCTACTGAGTGACCTGGAAAGTCAGCCGCGCGGTCTGGCCGCTGGCATCGAGCACGCTCAGTTCGTACTGGCCCGCCTCGTCGAGGTTGGCCTTCAACAGGCTCTGGCCGGCGGTTTCACCCAGCGGCGCACCGTTGAGGAACCACCAGCGCTGACCATCGCCACCCAGCGCGGACACATCCACATGCAGTGTCTCGCGACTGGTGGCCGGGCGCCGTAGCTGGTCGCCCTGGCGCACGCCGACGATGGACAGCGGCGGTGCCGTTGCTGGCACCTGTGGCGGGCAAGCGGAATCGGTCGCCGGTAGCCGCGCATCGCGCCGCTCCACGCGCGACAGCCACGGTTCCAACGGCGCGGGCCAGAGCGCGATATCCCGCGACTGCGCGCCGGGGCACGCCGCATCGACCCGCAAACCCCGATCATTGACCCAGACCCGCTCCAGCAACCCGACACTCAGTGGCTGGTCCTGCGCCATCAGTGTCGGCGGGGTGGTGCCGTCCAGCGTCCAGGCAAACCGCTGGCGTCGACAATTGGGATCGCTGCGCGTCAGCGGCTGGCCCAGCGGCCAGCAGATCGCTGCCACCCCGACATTGGCCGGCACTGCCGGCACAGGGGCGGCAATGCCACGCTGGCTGTCGCGGTTGCTCAACACATCGTGCACTTGCAGCATCAACGGCGCGGCCGAGGCCAGGCCAAACTGCCCCGGCACCGGCGTGCCGTCAGGACGACCGATCCAGACGCCAATCAGGTAACGCGGCCCGACCCCGATCGACCAGGCATCGCGAAAGCCGTAGCTGGTGCCGGTCTTCCAGGCCAGCGTCGGACGCTGCACCAGTTCGGCATGCGGATCACGGTCAGGGCGGGCCTGACCGCTGAGAATACGCCGCACGATCCACGCCGCGCCCGGCGACAGCAGGCGCCGTTCCAGCAGCGGCGCATCCGGTTGCAGGCGCAGGCTGGCACTCATGCCGTCGCGGGCGAAGGTGCTGTAGCCAGCGACCAGATCTTCCAGACGGCTGCCACCCCCACCAAGGATCAGCGACAGGTTCGGCTCGGCCAACGCCGGCAGCGCCAGCGGAACACCTGCGGCGCGCAGTTGCGCGGCGAAGCGCTTCGGCCCGTAGGCTTCCAGCAATTGCACCGCCGGCAGGTTGAGCGATAGCGACAACGCCGAGCTAGCCGCCACCGGACCACTGAAGCCCATGGAGAAATTGCCGGGGCGATAGTCGCCATAACGCCGCGGCACATCCTGCAACAGCGATTCGGAGTGGATCAGGCCGTCGTCCATGGCCATGCCGTAGAGAAACGGTTTGAGGGTCGAGCCCGGCGAGCGCCAGGCGCTGATCATGTCGACGTGACCAAAACGACGCTCGTCATTGAGGTCCACCGAACCGAGGTAAGCGCGGACCGCCATGGTCTGCGACTCGACCACCAGGATCGCCGCCGAAGTCCGCTCGGGAAGCCGCGCACGCCAGCCGATCAGCAGGTCTTCCAGGCGCCGTTGCAACACGGCATCGAGGGTGGTGCGAATCAGCGGCGGGCTGTCTGCACGGTTCAGGCGTCGCGCCAACAAGGGTGCCAGTGCCGGCTCCTGGCGCGGGGCGAGCAGCAGTGGTTCTTCCATGGCTTCGTGGATCTGCTGGCTCGGCCACACCTGATATTCATCGAGACGCTGCAGCACCTTGTCGCGGGCGGCGGTGGCGCGCTGCGGATGGCGATCCGGGCGCAGGCGGCTGGGCGCTTGCGGCAGTACCGCGAGCAGCGCCGCCTCGGCGGGCGTCAGGTGCAGCGGTGACTTGCCCAGGTACGCCCAACTTGCCGCCGCCACGCCTTGCAGGGTGCCGCCGAAGGGCGCGCGATTGAGATAAATCTCGAGGATCTCGCGCTTGGACAAATGCCACTCCAGTTGCAACGTGCGCCAGAGCTGGCGCAGCTTGCCGGGCAAGGTGCGCGAGTGTGGATCGAGCAGGCGCGCCACCTGCATCGACAAGGTGCTGCCGCCCGACAACACCCGGCCTCCACTGAGGTTTTGCCAGGCCGCACGCCCGAGTGCCAGCGGGTTGACCCCGGGATGGCGATAGAACCAACGGTCCTCATAGGTGAGCAGGGCCTGCAGGTACAACGGCGAGACTTCCTCGACACCGACCGGGTAACGCCAGACGCCTTCGGCATCGGCGAAGCGCCACAACGGCGTACCGTCCTCGGCCAGCACCACCCGGGCCAGATCATCCTCGGGCAGCGGCAACGGCCAGATCCGGTCGGCCAACCACAGCAGCGCCACCAGCCCCAGTCCCGCCAGCAGCACCAGGGTTGCCAAGCGGGCCTTGCGACCACGCGGCAGGGCTACGCTGAACATCGGAAGCACTCCATCAGGGAACCGTAATGGCCTGGCGATAGCCAAAGGCTGGTAGGCAGCGTGAACGCTGTGACGATCATCAGGACACAACCATGCATGTAGAAGGTTTTTTCGAGTGGCTGGGACAAGCGATAGGCGCCGTCATCCACTTCGTGGTGGACGCCCTAAGCGGGCTGTTTGCGCTGCTGGCCAACGCCGGAACGAAGTTCATCGACGGCCTGGCAAGCACCTTGGGCATGGACACGTCGCTCATCAGCATCCTGATTCTGATCATCGGGTTGCTGCTGTTGTATTCAGCGGTCAGGGCGTTCATGCGGGCATCGGTGATTGCCGGAATCATCTGGGCATTGTTGGGGTTGTGGGTGTTGAGTTGGGTAGTGCATTGAACAGTGGGGGCCGCGCTTGCGGCCCCCATTGATTTCAACGGCCCTTGATGACCATCTCTCCAGCGCCATCGCCCACAGCCTGCCAGTCCGGCCGGTACATCGACTCCACTTGCGGCGGCGGAATCCGGTAACTGCCCGGGGTTACCGCCCGCGCCAGATACAGCAGGTGGGTGGTGCCATAACCATCGAGGTTCAACGCCGCCACATAGCGGTCATCACGGAACTCCTGGTGAACCACGTTGGCGTTCTCCATCGCCTCACGCCATTGCTTGACCGCGCTGCTGGCGTTTTCCAGGCTGGCGGCGCTTTGCGCGAGGTTCTGGTTTTCCAGTTCCAGTCCCGCCGGCAGCAGATCCACCACCAGCGCATCCGGCACCCGGGCCTTGGCCTGAATCGCCAGGTGCACCAGCACCAGGTCGCCGCTTTCCAGCGAACGCAAATCCAGCGCCTGGCCATTCATGCCCAGGTACTCGCGACGGATGCTCATGTTGTTGCCACTGGCTGCCGGTGCCTGACGCGGGTAACCAGATAAGGTCAGGCGCTGGTAAAGCGTCTGCTCGCCTTCGTTGTGCACGGTCAGCGGCGAAACCAGTAACGCGCCCTCAAGGTGCAGGCCGGATTGCGTCGGGCTCAGCTCGCGGGTTTCGCCGGCGCTGTCCAGTTGTGCTTTCCACTGCCCTTCGGGTTGTTGCGCCAGACCACGACCGGCGAGGAACAGGGCGTTGCGCTCCTGGGTAGACAGCCACGGACTGGCGGCCAACTGATCGGAGAGCTGGAACAGGCGATCCGGAATCACCTTGCTGGCGAGCTTGTACTCGTCGAGTAAGGCGAGGATCAGCGCCTGGTCCCGCAACGGGCTGCCGTAGTCAGCCATCCACGCGTTGTCGCGGGTGACCGCCAGCCCGGCCTGCAAGGCCTGCTCGCCACGAGGCTTGTCGCCCATGGTGTCGAGGGCGATCGCCAGTTGCACCAGCGGCAGACCGGAACGGGCATCGGCGCGACGCTCGAACAGACTGCGCAGGGCGCCCAACGGCGCCTGCTGGCTACGGGACAACACCAGCGCGGCGTAAGCCTGCACGGCAAAGCGGCTGTGCTCGGCGTTCTCGCTGTAGTTGACCTCGATCAGGTTGCGCTCCTGCACATATCGCAGCAGTCGCTCGCTGGCCTTCTTCAAGGCCTCGGGCGGTACGGCGAAGCCCTGATCCCGGGCGCGCAGGAGGAAGTCGGTGACATACGCAGTCAGCCAATACTCCTCGTCACCATCGGAACTCCACAGGCCGAAGCTGCCGTTGTAACGCTGCATGCCCAGCAAGTGCTCGATGCCCATCTCTATCTTGCGCTGGCGATCCGCGGCCGGCTCGCCGGTCAGGCCGAGGCGCTTGAGGGTGGCGGCATCGGCGTAGAGCGATGGGTACAAGCCGCTGGTGGTCTGCTCCAGGCAGCCATAGGGATAGGCTTTCAGCGCGCGGATCTGTTCGGCGAGGTTCAGCGGCGGCCGGCTCGACAACGCCAGGGTCGCTTCCAGTCCCGCCTGCTCGAACAGCGCCAGATCCTGCTCCGGCAAGCTCCATGGCTCGTCCTTGAGCGCCACGCGGTAGTGCTTGAGTTGCGCCGGATACGCCGGGCGCACACCGAGGGTCCAGTCACGGGAGAAGCCGGTGTCGGTCTCGCCCGGCAGCACCAGGCCATCGACGCGCACGGTGACGCGGCCCTGGCCGAAGCCGCCCTTGGCCTGCACCGGCACCTGCAGCGTGACGCGCTGGCCGGGCTTGAGCTTGAGCGTCTGATGGGACGAGCCCAGCAGGTCCAACTGGCCTTCGGTGGCGAGCGCCACCGCGAGGGTCTGCGGTTGTTCGGTGAGGTTGGACAGGTCCAGCGCCAGGCTGGTGCGGTCGCCACCGGCGAGGAAACGCGGCGCCGACAGTTCGGCGATCAGCGGCGCGGCAACCACGGTCTTGCCCTCGGCCACGCCGAAGCGGTCTTCGCTCCAGGCCTGAGCCATCAGGCGCAATTCACCGTTGAAGTCGGGAATCTCCACGGTCGCCTGACCTTTGCCCTGCGCGTCGAGGGTCACCGGCGCGCTTTGCAGGGCGACGATGGTCACGCTGGTGTCCGGACGCTTGCCGCCCTTGGCCATGCCGGCGTCACCACCGAAGGCGAGGCTGGCGAGACGGCCCTGGCCGGCTTCGATCAGTTGCCCGTAGATATCCAGTTGGTCAGCGCCGTAGGCCTTGCGGCCGAACATGCCGGTGAACGGATCAGGGGTGACGTAGCTGGTGATATTGAGAATGCCGACGTCCACTGCCGCCAGCAGCACCTGGACCTGCTTCGGCACGCTGCCATCGGCATTGCGCGCTTCGATGTTGACGGTCAGCGGGTGCTTGGGCCGCATCTTCGCGGGTGCGTCGAGGGTCAGCGCCAGCTTGCGCTGGGCACGATCCAGCGGCAGGTGCAGCACGCCCACGGCGCGCTTCGGTGTGACGTTGGCCTTGCGCTCGCCCGGGCGGATCACCAGCGCGCTGACATAGAGGTCATGCCGCGCCCATTTCGGGTCGAGCTTCACCTCGAAGGCCTTGCCCTCGGCGGGGACGTCGATCTCCTGCCACCACAACGGGCCGTCATTGCCTTCCACCATCAGGTAGCCCTTGCCCGCAGCGGGCGGGGTGACCGTCACGGTGGCGGTGTCGCCATCGTTATAGGCCGGCTTGTCGAGGGCCAGACGCACTTGGTCAGGGCGCACCGCGCCGCCGTCGGCGTTGTCCTGGGCGCGGTAGCCGGCCCAGAAGCGCAGGCTGCTGGTGATGCCGGTATCCGGGTCTTCCACTTCGACACGGTAAGGGCCCCACTCCACCGGGAAACTGAGCTTGGTGGTGCTGCCGGCGGGAACGTTGATGCTCTGTTCACTTTCGGTGAGCTGTTTCTCGTTGAAGTTGTAGCTCCAACCGTCGCTCTGCGAGTAGTTCCAGTAGTAGTCGCGGCGCTCACGCACCAGGCGCACGCGCAGGTTTTCTGCGGCGAGCTTGTTGCCGTCGCGGTCGGCCATCAGCAGTTCGATTTCCACCGGGGCATCGCCATCGGTTTCCTCGCCCTCGAACAAACCGCGCAGGCCCGGCAGACGTTCCGCTGGCCAGATCGGTTGTTCCAGGCGCCGGGTGATCGGCCGGCCACCGGACTCCTGCAAGCTGGCCTGCACCGTCAGTTGCAGCGGCGAGCGGGCCTCGGCCCATTCGCTGGCGATACTGATCGTCGCCTCGCCATTGGCATCAAGGGTGCTTTCTTCCAGCTCCAGGTCGTGGCTCAACTCGCCTTCGGTGACCGAACCGAACTGGTAGCCGGGCAATGCCGGTACCGCCTCGCGCAGCGGCCGCACATAGACCTGGCCGCTGAGCCGGTTGCCCGCCGCCGGCGCGCCATACAGGTAGCGGCCGTTGACGCTGACTTCGGCGGTCTCATCGGGGCTCAGCGGCGTATCGCTGCCCTTGAGTTCCAGCGCAAGGCGCTCGGGCAGGAAGTCTTCGACGAGGAATTCGTGAACCTGGCGCTTGCCGCCGCCGAGGTCGAACAGCAATTGCCAACGCCCGGTCGGCGCTTCGCCGGCCAGTTGCAGTGGGTACTGATAGAAACCGTTGGCATCGGCTTCCCAGACGAACTTGCGACTGACCTGCTCGTCCGGCCGACGCACTTCCACGTTGATCGGCTGGGCGTTGACCGGCTTGCCGTCCTGGTCGCGCAGCAGGCCATTGAGCAGCACGGTTTCGCCGGGACGATAGAGGTCGCGCGGGCCGAAGACGAAGAACTGCAACGGGTTGGCCTGCGGGCCGGTGACGGTGAATTCGGAAAGATCCAGCGCGGCACTGTTCAAGCGCAAGAGCGTGGTGTGCTCGCCCTGGCGCGCCAGCAGCACGTCGGCCTTGGGTGGCAGCGGCAGTTGCGCGTGGCCACTGCTGTCGGTCTTGCCCTGGCCGAGCAGTTTGCCCTCGTTGTCGAGCAGGTCCAGCTCGACGCCACTCAGGGCCTTGCCACCCTCCAGCGCCTGGGTGAAGACATCGAGGCGATTGCTGTAGCGGTGCACCGACAGGCCGATGTCGCTGAGGGTGAACAGGGTCGCCGGCTGCGAATAGTTGTAGGTGCCGGAAGCACGCATCACCGCCAGGTAGACGCCGGCTTCCTGCAATGGCTTGATCCCGGCCATGGGCAGCAGCAGGGTTTCGCGGGTGTTGGCTGCCGGGTTCAGGTCGAAGCGACCGGCGTAGACCAGATCGGCCATGGGCAGCAGTTCATTGGCCTCGTAGCTCTGCAACGCGCTGTTGCGGCCCCACGAACCGAGGAAGGTCGGCAGGGACTCGGACTTGATGCGGAAGAATTCGACATCGACCTTGGCGACGTTCAGGGCGATCACCGGCAGGCCCTCGGCCAGGCGAGTCGGCAGCAGCGAACCGCGACTGGCGAAACCGATGCTCGGCTCCATGTCACGCGTCTCCAGGCGGCTGACATATTCACCGGCCAGGCGCTGGCCGTTGACGCTGAGCAGACCGGCATCGATGGTCAGCACCAGCTTGCGCTTTGGTTCCAGGTGGCGCAGGCGCAACTCCATGCGGTTGTTGGACAGCTCCCAGGCGCCATCCACCTTGCCCTTGACCGTATCCACCAGGTGCAGGCGCTCGGCGAACGGCTGGTCGGCGTCCAGCGGCGCGGAGAATGTCACCGACAGCGCACTGGCGCCGTCGAGCTGCACCTCCGAGACGTCCACCACGTTCAGCTCACGGCCGGCGTAGCGCTGGGCCAGCGCGGCGACATCGACGGTGGTCGGCGTAGCCGCAGGAGCGGTTGCGGCGGCCTTCTCGGCGGGCGCGGGTTTATCGACGGATGACGAATCACAGGCGCTGAGCAGCGCCAGCGCGCAGGCCAGCCACAGTCCTTTGTTGAGCATGGGGATAACTCTTTGGCAGCAGGATCAGACGGGAAACTATATATCAAGGCTGGCGGCTTCACCGGCCAATGCCCGCGGGATGAGACAGGGTTCACCCGGCAAAGTGCGGCGAGGTGGGTAGAATGTGCCGATTCAGGCTGCTGCGCTGCCCTTCTGTAGGAGCGAACCTGCTCACAACGAGGACTGTGCCTCAGTCACATCAAGGACTTTTCATGCCCTCATTCTTCGCCGACTGGCGCCACCGCCCCACCCACCACAAGGTCTGGGCCTTGGCTGCGCCGATGATCCTGTCCAACATCTCGGTGCCACTGGTGGCCCTGGTCGACAGCACGGTGATTGGCCACCTGCCCCACGCCCACCAGCTCGGCTCCGTGGCGGTGGGCGCCAGCCTGTACACCCTGCTGGTGTCGGTGCTGGGTTTCCTGCGCATGGGCTCGACCGGTTTCGCCGCCCAGGCCGCCGGGCGATCCGACGGCGCGGCGCTGCGCCAGGTGCTGGTTCAGGGTCTGTTGCTGGCGCTGTTTTTCGCCCTGTTGCTCGGTCTGCTGGCCATCCCGTTGAGCCACCTCGCGGTGGGCCTGATGCAGCCCGGCGCGGAACTGGAACAAGGCACTCTGCAGTTTTTCCAGATCCGCCTGCTGGGGCTGCCGGCGGCGCTGGCCAGCTTCGCCCTAGTCGGCTGGTTCCTCGGCACCCAGAACGCCCGCGCGCCGCTGATCATCCTGCTGACCACCAACCTGCTGAACATCGTTCTCAATCTGTGGTTCGTCCTCGGGCTGGACTGGGGCGTCGCCGGATCGGCGCGGGCCTCGGTGATCGCCGAATGGGCCGGGGCCTTGATCGGGCTGGCGCTGACCCGGCCCTCGTTACGCGCGTTTCCCGGTCACATCATCTGGCCGCTGCTCGCACGCTGGCAGAGCTGGCGCCCGATGCTCAGCGTCAACCGCGACATCTTTATCCGCAGCCTGGCGCTGCAAGGGGTGTTCTTCCTCATCACTGTGCAGGGCGCGCGCATGGGCGAAGCGACCGTGGCCGCCAACGCCCTGCTGCTCAACGGCCTGCTCCTGACCGCCTACGCACTGGACGGTCTGGCCCACGCCGTCGAAGCCCTGTGCGGCCACGCCATCGGCGCCCACGACCGTCCGGCGTTACGCCGTTCACTGGTGATCGCCGGTGGCTGGTCACTGATCGCCAGCGTGGGGTTTGCCGTGCTGTTCCTGCTCGGCGGGCACCTGTTTATCCAGATGCAGACCGACATTCCGAGCGTGCGTGAAACCGCGTTCGAATACCTGCCGTACCTGGCGCTGCTGCCGTTGATTGCCGTCTGGAGCTACCTGCTCGATGGCCTGTTCATCGGCGCTACCCGCGCTCGCGAGATGCGCGATGCCATGTTGCTCAGCGTCGTCATCGCCCTGCCCTTCGCCTGGTTCGCCAGCGACCTGGGGAATCATGGGTTGTGGTTGGCGTTTCTGTTGTTCATGGCCTTGCGCGGGGTGACGCTGGGGGCAATGGGGTGGTGGTTGCAGCGGCGGGACGGGTGGTTTGAGTAAAGGCCCGACCGGAAAACAAAGTGTCATACATCTTCCTTTGACTCCTCAGCCGCTTCGATAGAGAAAGCCAGATCCCAAAGACGGGGACAGCGCGATCCTCTAGGTGAAATGCCTTACGGTGACGAGCCACAAGATCAGGAATGGATCAAGGCAGGTATCAGGTATGCGAAATCCTTTGGTTACTAAATCGTTATTGGCAGGCCTGCTGCTAGTGGTCTTCGCTCAAGGCGCATGGATTCTGATGCCCGCTTCGAGACCAGAGTTGAGCCAGGTCGTGAGCGCGACACCGATAGGCGAAAGCAGTGCGGTGTATGAGGTGTTGAGCAATGCCGGAGGTGCAACGGTACCGCTGACTTACCTGTATTTCATTGCGCCGCGAAATGAGGATGAACGCCAGACGCTCAAGGCGCTGGAACAGCTCAGTCCGTTTCTGGTGACAAAACAGTCAGGCGCCGTTACAAGCGTGGAAGGATTGAGGGTAGTTGCCCGCACGCACGATCAGGTCTACAGCTATGTCAGTACGGCGGTGCTGCGGGAAGCGGGAGAGGTGAAGGCGGTGGATATCGAACTGACCGCAACCCGCAGAAACTGAAACGGCCCGCCCCCGGAATCCCGAGGGCGGGCCGTTTCACACCAGCGATATTACGACGACAGGTACGAAGACCGCGTCAGCCCCAACCGCAGTGCGTCGAGGAACTGGGTCCGCTCCCGCGCCGTGATGCGTGCACTGGCGACTTTGTCGCGGTAGTGGGTCATCAGTTCTTCCGGCGACAGGTGCACGTAGCGCAGCATGTCTTCGATGGTGTCGTGGGTTTCGATACCGGCGTGGTACACGCTGCCGTTCGGGTTCTGGTAGATGTTCACCGAGTCGGTGTCACCGAACAGGTTGTGCATGTCGCCGAGGATTTCCTGGTAGGCGCCGACCAGGAAGATCCCCAGCAGGTAGTCCTCGCCCTCGTTGACCGCATGCACCGGCAGGCTGGTCTCGATGCTCTGCTCATCGACGTATTGGTTGATCTTGCCGTCGGAGTCGCAAGTCAGGTCCTGCAGCACCGCGCGGCGCAGCGGTTCTTCATCCAGGCGATGCAGCGGCAGGATCGGCAGGACCTGGCCGATGGCCCAGGTGTCCGGCAGGCTCTGGAATACCGAGAAGTTGCAGATGTATTTGTCGGCGAGCTTGTCGTTGAGTTCGTCGAGCACCTGGCGGTGCGAACGCTGACGCGCCTTGAGCGAGTTGTGCAGGCGCCGGCAGACGGCGAAGTAGCACTGCTCGGCCAGGGCTTTCTCGGCCAGGGTGATCTTGCCGTCGGCGTACTGCGCAGCCACGTCGCTCATGTAGTGGGTGGCGCGCCAGTAGGTCTCGGTGACCATCTCGATATCGGTCGGGCCAAGCAGGTCGACCAGCCATTGCACGGTTTCCGGCAGGCTTTCCTTGTTCTCGATTTCCGGCACGTCGTCGTTGTGACGCTCGACGTCGGTCACCTGCACCACCAGCACGGCGTGGTGCGCGGTCAGCGAGCGACCGCTTTCCGAGAAGATGTGCGGATGCGGCAGACCCTGGGCGTCGCAGAATTCCTTGAGCATGCCGACCACTACACCGGCGTAGTCGTCCATGTCGTAGTTGATCGAGCTGGCATTGCGCGAGTGGGTACCGTCGTAGTCCACGCCCAGACCGCCGCCGACGTCGATGTGATCGACCGGCAGGCCCAGCGCGCGCAGTTCGCCGTAGTAACGGATGGCTTCCTTGAAGCCGTGCTGGTAGTCCGCCAGGTTGGCGATCTGCGAGCCCATGTGGAAGTGCAGCAGGCGAATGCCCTGGTCGAGCCCGGCATCACGGAAGCGCTGGACCACGGAGATCAGTTGCGCCGCGGACAGGCCGAACTTGGATTTCTCGCCACCGGTGTCAGCCCATTTGCTCGACGCCAGCGACGACAGGCGCACACGCAGGCCGACCTGCGGCTTGACCTTGAGCTCGGCGGCCTCTTCGATCACCAGGCCCACTTCCGACTCTTTCTCGATGACGATGAAGACGTTGTGGCCGAGCTTCTGGCCCATCAGCGCCAGGCGAATGAACTCGCGGTCCTTGTAGCCGTTGCAGACGATGGTACCGCCCTTCGGCGCCAGCGCCAGCACCGCCAGCAGCTCCGGCTTGGAGCCGGCTTCCAGGCCGATGGAAACATTCTGGGTGGCGATGATGTTCTCGATCACCGCCTCCTGCTGGTTGACCTTGATCGGGTACAGCGCGGTGTACTCGCTCTGGTATTCCAGGCGCGCGATGTTGGCGTCGAAGGCGCCGGTCAGTTGGCGAACGCGGTCTTGCAGGATATCGGGGAAGCGAACCAGCAGTGGCAGCGACAGGCCGCTCTTGCGCAGTTCGTCGACCTGTTCGAACAGGTCGATCGGCGCACTGCCCGGGCCATTGGGGCGAACTTCGACACGCCCCGCTTCATTGATCGCGAAATATCCCGCGCCCCAATGGCGAATCCCATAAACACTGCGGCTATCGGCCACGGTCCATTGGCTGCCATCGTCTTTGCGTGTGCGTCGTACGGACATCGAAGTCCCCTATTCAAGAAAGTCAGGTAACACCGGCCAAGCGGGATGGCGCAGTGTAAAAAATGAAAATGACGATTTTCCCTGTTCAGGCATAGACCCCTCACAAGGCAACGAGTTTAGACGCTGGACGAAAAGTCCCGGGGGCCTCGGCCCTGCGCCCGCCCTGCACAAGCTGCGGACACGCAAGAGCGAGGCAGGCGATCAGCCGCCGGATTTTTTCGCTTTGAAACCCTGCTTGATCAGCTCGGCCAGCAACAACTCGACATGGTCGCCCTGGATTTCGATGACGCCGTCTTTCAACGCGCCGCCTGTGCCGCAACGCCGTTTCAGCGTGGTGGCGAGGTCCTTGAGCTGTTCAGCTGGCAGCGGGACGCCGCTGATGGTGGTCACCGTCTTGCCGCCGCGACCTTTGCTTTCGCGGCGCACACGGGCGATGCCATCACCTTCGGGGATGACCGTCTGCTTGCAGATGCAGGCATCGATGGGTTTGCTGCAGTCCGGACAGTGCCGACCTGCATCAGTGGAGAACACCAGGCCGCCGAGGGCGGAAAATGATGAGGCTTTCTTGGCCACTTTTGATCCTCTGTGTTGAGGACAAAAACTGGTCGCTGTCCCTGGCAGGACATCGACCGCGAAGCCCCACTCTGGCAGGGGCAGCGCACCTGCCGTGAGCGGGTCGCGGCAGGGTGAAAAAGGCCGCGCAGTGTAACGGCAAATGCGCCGGTTGCTAAGTACAGAACTGCGCCATTTTGGGCGATTTTCGCGACGTCAGGCTTGACGGTCGAAAACCCGGTTCAGGGCAGCCAGGGAGTCGGGGCAATACGGCAGGTGGCGGGACTCTTCGCGGATCACTTCGAGATTGACGAAACGGGCTTCGCTGACCTCTTCCGGCTGCAGTTGCAAAGGCCCGCCCCAGACGGCCGAGAACACCGAACACCAGAGCCGGTTGCCCGGCTGGTCGAAGAAAAAGTGGTCATGGGCGCGCAGCTCGACGCCACTCACCCCAAGCTCTTCCGCCAGTTCCCGCGCCGCCGAGTCGGCGTATTCCTCGCCCGCCGCAACCATGCCGCCAGCGGCCACATCCCAGTAGCCGGGATAAATGGCCTTGCTCAGCGTGCGCTTGTGCACGCACAACTGACCGGCGCCGTTGAACAGCAGGATGAAGGTGCAGCGGCCGATGAGGCCACGCTCGCGCAACTCGGCGCGCGGCAACTCGCCGAGCAGGCGGTCATCCTCATCGACCCAGGCAACCCGTTCCAGGTCCGAGGCGGCCCGATGCGCCGCCTCCGCTTCGCTGATGCTCATCAGCCCTGGGACAGCAACTGGCGCAGGTCGATGACTGCGGCGTTGGCCCGGGAAATGTAGTTGGCCATGACCAGCGAGTGGTTGGCCCACATGCCGAAGCCGCTGCCGTTCAGCACCATCGGGCTCCACAGCGCTTCCTGCGAAGCTTCCAGCTCGCGGATGATCTGCCGCACGCTGACGGTTGCGTTCTTCTTCGCCAATACATCGGCGAAGTCCACCTCGATGGCACGCAGCAGGTGCGACAGCGCCCAGGCCTGACCGCGGGCCTCGTAGAACACGTTGTCGATCTGCATCCACGGGGTTTCAACCAGCTCTTCATCCAGCTGCGGTGCCTGACCCGCGACCACCGCCTCGGTTTTCAGGGTGCTGTTGAGCTTGACCCGGCCAACGCTGGCCGACAGGCGCTGCGACAACGAGCCCAGACGGGTGGCGACATCGCCCAGCCAGTTGTTCAGGTTGTCGGCGCGGGTGTAGAAGATCGCGCCCTTGTCAGCGGCGGCCAGGCGAGCCTGATAGCGGCTCAGGGACTTGATGCCTTCTTCGAACTCGGACTCGCTCGACGGCAGGATCCAGCTCTTGTTGTCGAAGTTGAAGCGCGGCTCGGCCTTGGCCAGATCGGCGTCTTCGGTCGATTGCGACTGCGAGCGGGCGAAGTCCTTGCGCAGGGCGCGGGACAGATCGCGGACCTGGACCAGCACGCCGTATTCCCAGCTCGGCATGTTGTCCATCCACAGTCCCGGCGGGAAGCGGTCGTTGGAGATGTAGCCGCCCGGCTTGTTCAGCAGGGTGCCGGCGACAGTCTTGAGGGTTTCGATGGTGGTGTAGCCGATCACCATCTGCTGGCCGCTCTGCTCGGCGGCGATCTGGGCGTTCTGCTGCACGGGGAACAGCGCCGGCTCCTCGCTCCAGTACCAACCCAGGCCGACCGTCACCAACAGGTACAGGCCGATCACTACCGCCAGCGAACGGCTGAGCAGGCCGCGGAAATAGCTGTCTTTCGGCGTGGAACGACCAGCGCTGCGCTCCTCGCGCGCTTCGGCGCTGCCCGTACGGTTTTTCCAGTCAAGCATGGCGTTGTCCTTATCGGTCAGGGGCATTTCCAGGGTTCGACCGCAACCTCCGGGCATTGGTGCCGACGCATCGACGATTGTCGGAAAATGCGCGGGCGCCGGGGCGGCCTGAGTGTCAGCACTATAAAGCAAGGGCAGAGGATCGCATAAACGACTCACGGGTCAGGAACTGAATTGTTCTCCGGCGTCAAAAAATTGATGCAGGGCACTCGTTTGCTCAGAAAGTGGTGCTAGCATAGAGCCATCACTCGAACTGCCTCACCTTTATAAGTAGTCAGGACATGACCGAGCCAGAAGACCCGAATCGCGAGCGACTAAAGCAACACTTTGCCCAGCGGGTCATTCATCAGGCCCGGCAGATCCTCGAGATCTGGCAGCGACTGCAACGCAGCGAATGGTCCACCGGCGACCTGGGCGAACTGTGCGAGGCCAATCTGCGCCTGCAACGTTACGCCGTACGTTTCGAGCAACCGGAACACAGCCTGCTGGCCGACGCCATCGGCGAGGTGCTGGACGCGGTCGAAGCCAACAGCGCGCGGCTGAGCAGCAACCTGATCAGCGAACTCAACCGCTTGATGCAGCGCCTGTCGCGCACCGGCCTGCGTCAGGGCGACCGCCTTGAACAGACGCCGCTGCCACCGCTGCGCAAGCCGGTCTACATCATGCTTCAGGACCATGACCGGGCCGAGCGCCTGGTCAAGCAACTGGAGTTCTTCGGCCTGGGCGTGGAAGCGCTGGACTGTGCCAACGCCTTCAACGCGTCGATGAGCGAGCGCCTGCCCTCGGCGATCGTCATGGACGTGGATTTCGGCGGTCCCGGCCAGGGCCTGAAGCTCGCGGAACAAGCCCAGCAAGGTCTGGAACAGCGCGTGCCGCTGCTGTTCTTCAGCCTGCATGAAACCGATACCCCGACCCGCCTCGCGGCAGTGCGCGCCGGCGGCCAGGAATTTCTCACCGGCACCCTCGAAGCGTCGAGCCTGCTGGAGAAAGTCGAACTGCTCACCAGCGTCGCCCAGTACGAGCCGTTTCGCGTCCTCATCATCGACGACTCCCGCGCCCAGGGCCTGCACACCGAGCGCCTGCTGAACAATGCCGGCATCGTCACCCGCACGCTCACCGATCCGATCCAGACCATGGCCGAGCTGGCCGATTTCCAGCCCGACCTGATCATCCTCGACATGTACATGCCGGCCTGCACCGGCGCCGAGCTGGCCAAGGTGATCCGCCACAACGACCGCTACGTCAGCGTGCCGATCATCTACCTCTCCGCCGAAGACGACCTGGACAAGCAACTCGACGCCATGAGCGAAGGCGGCGACGACTTCCTGACCAAGCCGATCCGCTCGCGCCACCTGATCACCACCGTGCGCAACCGCGCCGCCCGCGCCCGCAATCTGAAATCGCGGATGGTTCGTGACAGCCTCACCGGCCTCTACAACCACACCCACATCCTGCAACTGCTCGAAGACTGCAGCTTCCGCGCCCGCCGCGAGAGCCTGCCGCTGAGCTTCGCCATGCTCGATATCGACCACTTCAAGAAGGTCAACGACAGCCACGGGCACCCCATGGGCGACCGGGTGATCAAGAGCCTGGCGCTGTTTCTCAAGCAACGCCTGCGCAAGACCGACTTCATCGGCCGCTACGGCGGTGAAGAGTTCGCCATCGTCATGCCTAACACCGACGTCGGCTCCGCGCACAAAGTGCTCGACGAGATCCGCCGGCGCTTCGCCGAGATCCACTACCCCGCCCAGCCGCAGGACCTGTTCTGCACCTTCAGCGCCGGCGTGGTGGAACTGAATGACGAACTCGACGCCCTGAGCATGGCCACCGCCGCCGACGAAGCGCTGTACCGCGCCAAGGCCGCCGGGCGCAATCGGGTGCTGCGGGTCGAGACATGAAATCAAATGGCCACTTTTTTTGACCGAACGGCCCGCCTCGTCATAACCCCGTCATAAAAACGCAATAAGTTCAGTGGCTTGCCATCCAGCCGTTGGTAGTCACGCACATGCGCCTCAAGCTGCTCACCAATCTGAACACCCTGTTACTGGTCCTGGTCTGCCTCGCCCTGGGCGCCACCTTGTGGTGGTCGCAACGCGCGCTGGAGCGACCCTATCTGCTGATGGAGCGTTACCTGGGCCTGTCCCAGCAGTTCCAGAACGGGGTGGCGCGCAACATCCAGACCTACCTCGCCAGCGGCGACGCCCTGCAACATGCCACGGCCCTGCAGGCCACCCAGCAGTTGCAGGAAGAACTGGGCCAACTGCCGGCCGAACTGGCGCAAAGCGTGCGCCCGAGCCTGGACAGCCTGGCGACCTTCACCAGCAATGAACTGCTGGCCGCCGGCAAGCTGGCCGGGGATCCGCAGGCCCTGCTGTTGCAGGCCGAACGCGAACTGGGCGCCAACCTGGAACAGTGGCTGCGCTACAGCCAGAACAGCCAGAACAGCGAAGCGGCGCGCTATACCACGCCGCTGTTCGAAGCCGGGCTGCACCTGAGTCGCCTGTCCCTGGCCCGCGACAAGCTGGTCAGCAGCGGCCGCAGCGAGCTGGCCGAGGAAGTCGAACGGGAACTCAACCTGATTGCCGGGCAGGCGCGCATTCTCGATGGCCTGCCGCTGCTGGGGGTCAAGGAAGCCAGTGCCTCGGGTTCCGACGATTTCGCTTCCATGATGGGCCTGGAAAGCGAGAGCAAGAGCGAGGCCGAAGACACCGCCGTCGGCCTGCGCCGCGAACTCAACAGCCTGATCACTCGCTACCCTGCGGAACTGCAACGCACCCGCGAGCAGATCCAGCGCCGCGGTGAGCTGGCGGCTACCACTCAATCGCGCATCGCCGCTGTGCAGCAGGCCATCGCTGATCTGGAGCCCGGCGTACGCAGCCAGCACGCCCAGATCCAGAGCGAAGTGCGCCTGATGCAAGGCGTCATGATCGCTCTGATTCTGCTGATCGCCCTGGTGATCGACCGCCTGCAGCGGCGTCTGGCGCGGGTACTGACCAACCTCGACCCGGCGCTGTCGGACTGGGCCAGCGGCGACTTCAGCAAGCCGATCGCCCTGCCGCCCAGCAACCGCGAGATGCACGACATTCAGGATTCCCTGAACCGCCTGCGCGACTACCTGGTGGAACTGGTGGGGACCATCCGTCATAACGCCGAACAGGTCGCCGGCAGCAGCCACGCCCTGGCCGGCATGAGCAGCGCGCTGCACGACGGCGCCGAGCGCCAGGCCGGCGATACCGCGCAGATTCGCGATGCGCTGGGTGAACTGGAAGCCACGATCGTCCAGGTCGCAGGCGATGCCAGCCAGGCCGCCGACGCCAGCCGTCAGGCCGGTGAAGCAGTGGAACAGGGCCAGGCCGTGATCGGCCAGAGCCTGACCGGGCTGCGCAAACTGGTGGACGAAGTGCAAGGCAACGCGCAGATGATCGAAGAACTGGCTCAGGAGTCGGCGACCATCGGTGGCGTCCTGACGGTAATTCGCGCTATCGCCGAGCAGACCAACCTGCTGGCCCTGAATGCCGCGATCGAAGCGGCGCGGGCCGGCGAAATGGGCCGCGGCTTTGCCGTGGTGGCCGAGGAAGTCCGCTCACTGGCGCAGCGCACCACAGGCGCCACGGGGGAGATCCAGACCCTCATCACCCGCCTGCAACAAGCCGCGCGCGATTCGGTGGAAGGCATGCGCAACCAACTCGAACACGCCGAAACCACCGCCAACCAGGCCCAGGCCGCCGATGGCGCGCTGGATGAAATCGTCACCGCCATCCAGACCATCGCTGACACTGCCGGGCGCATCGCCGATGTCACCGCGCAGCAGAGCGGCGCGGTCAGCGAGATCCGCGATCACAGTGAACGGATTCATGGTCTGGGTGAGGACAATTTGCAGCGGATCGGCGAAGGACGGGATCAGGGTGAGCAGTTGTTAAGGCTTGGTGGAGAGCTGAATACGGCGGTTCGGGCGTTCCGTTTGTAGGTGGCTTTCGGGCCTAATCGCTGCGGTTCGGCCCTCAACAACACAGCAATCCCCAGACTCCGCTATCATGCGACCACCTCCGCACCCGCGAGACCATCATGCGTCGTCTGCTCTGCCTCCTGCTGCTGGTCCTGGCCATGCCCGCCGTGGCCACCGGCCTTTTCGACAGCCGCCCCAGCGCCACACTGGGCGCTTCTTCCCTGAACAACAGCGCCGATTTCCTACCGGTGCGCGAAGCCTTCAAGCTCAACCTGATCCAGGGCGACGCCCAAGGGATCAAGCTGCGCTTCGTCGCCAGCGAGGGCTATTACCTCTACCGCCACCGCTTCCAGTTCCGCACCGAACCCGCCGACATCGTTCTGGGCAGCGCCCAATTGCCGCAGGGCGAGGCCAAGCACGATGAGTTCTTCGGCGATGTCGAGGTCTACCACGGCATCCTCGATATCGACCTGCCGCGCACCGGCGATAAACGCCCGTTCACCCTGCTGGTGACCTACCAGGGCTGCGCCGACAAGGGCCTGTGCTATCCGCCGGAAACGGAGCGCCTGAGCATCGCCGGCGTCGGCGCGGCAACACCGGTTACCAGCGGCGCCCCGGTCGCAACCGAGAGCAACTGGAAAAGCCTGCTGCTGTTCTTCCTCGCCGGCGTCGGCCTGACCTTCACCCCCTGCGTGCTGCCCATGCTGCCGATCCTCTCCGGCGTGGTGCTGCGCGGTCAGGTCGGCGGCTGGCGCGGCCTTGCGCTGTCGCTGGCCTACGTGCTGCCGATGGCCGCCTGCTTCGCCCTGCTCGGCGCTTTGATGGGCCTATTCGGCGCCGGCCTCAACCTGCAGGCACGCCTGCAATCGGTCTGGGTGCTGGTGCCGTTCTCGCTGTTCTTCGTGGCGTTCGCCCTGGCCATGTTCGGCCTGTTCGAACTGAAACTGCCGCAAGCCGTGAGCAACCGTCTGGACCGTCTCGCCGGGAATACCAAAGGCGGCTCGCTGGTGGGCGCGGCGGTTCTCGGCGTGGTCTCCAGCCTGCTGGTCTCGCCGTGCGTGTCTGCACCACTGGCGGGCGCCCTGCTCTATATCAGCGCCAGCGGCGACGCCGTCGGCGGTGCGCTGAAACTCTTTGCCCTGGGCTTGGGCATGGGTGCCCCGCTGCTGCTGGTGGCGACGGGCGGCGCGGCCTGGCTGCCGAAAAGCGGGCCTTGGCTGGTCACGGTGAAAAACGCCATCGGCGTGCTGTTGCTGGGCCTGGCGATCGGCCTGCTCAGCCGTGTTTTGCCCGGCCAGATCACGCTGTTGCTGGTGGGCTTGCTGGCCGCGGGTGTGGCGCTGTTCCTCGGCGCCCTCGAGTTCATCCCGAAAACCCCGCGCCAGCGTCTGGCACAACTGCTCGGTCTGGTGCTGATGGTCTATGCCCTGGCCTGCTGGTATGGCGCGCTCAGCGGCCAGAGCGATCCGCTGCGACCACTTCCGGTCAGCGGCAACGCCGTGACCGCGCAGCCAACAGCGAGCGACACCTGGCAAACCATCAGCAGCCCCGCCGAACTGGACCGGGTGCTGGCCGAGGCGAAAGCCGCTGGCCAACCGCTGGTGCTGGACTGGTACGCCGACTGGTGCATCAGTTGCAAGGTGATCGAGCATGAGGTGCTGAATGCGCCGAACGTGCTGCCATTACTCAAGGACTATCGACTGATTCGCTTCGATATCACCCAGAGCAGCGCCGAACAACGCGCCCTGCTGGATCGCTATCAACTGTTCGGCCCGCCCGCGCTGTTGTTCTTTGCGGCGAACGGCAGCGAAAAAACCGAGGCAAGGGTGGTCGGGGAGACAAACGCCGGCGAATTCGCCGAGCATCTGCAGCGCATCCGCGCCGATCTGCGTCTATAACTGCTGGGGCCATTAAAAAACCGCTACCAATGACCGGACTTAACAAAATAGTCACATATTTTGCGTGAATCTCGGTCATCGTGCTGGCTATTGCAGTTAACTGGACAGTGCTCGGTTCTTTGCGGCATAGTCGCCGCGCTTGTATTTATGTCCGACAAAATCAAAGGATGCGCAGATGGCGACACTACTGGTGCTGCACGGCCCCAACCTGAACCTGCTCGGGACTCGCGAACCCGGTGTCTACGGTGCCGTGACCCTGGCGCAGATCAACCAGGACCTGGAGCAGCGCGCCCGCGCCGCCGGCCATCATCTGCAATACCTGCAAAGCAACGCCGAATACGAACTGATCGACCGGATCCACGCCGCGCGCAACGAAGGCGTGGACTTCATCCTGATCAATCCGGCTGCTTTTACTCACACCAGCGTCGCATTACGTGACGCATTGCTGGCGGTGAGCATCCCATTCATCGAAGTGCACTTGTCCAACGTGCACAAGCGCGAGCCGTTCCGTCACCACTCCTACTTTTCGGATGTCGCCGTAGGAGTGATCTGCGGTCTGGGCGCCAGCGGTTACCGACTGGCCCTGGAATCCGCCCTGGAACAACTGGCCGCCGCCGCAAAATCCTGAATAACGCGAGCCTGGCCATCGCCAGGCTTACAAGAACGTTTGAATCACGTTCATACGCCCCTGACCGAACCTTGGGAGTTGATGATTAATGGATATTCGTAAAGTCAAGAAACTGATCGAGCTGCTGGAAGAATCTGGCATCGACGAGCTGGAAATCAAGGAAGGCGAAGAGTCCGTGCGCATCAGCCGCCACAGCAAGACTCCAGCCCAGCAGTACTACGCGCCGGCTCCAATGGCCGCCGCTCCTGCACCGGCTCCTGTCGCTGCCGCTGCCGCAGCTCCGGCTGCCGAAGCTGCCGCTGCCGCGCCAACCCTGAAAGGCACCGTGATCCGCTCGCCAATGGTCGGCACCTTCTACCGCAAAGGTTCGCCAACCTCGCCTGCCTTCGTTGAAGTCGGCCAGAGCGTGAAGAAAGGCGACACCCTGTGCATCGTCGAAGCGATGAAAATGATGAACCACATCGAAGCCGAAATCGGCGGTGTCATTGACGCCGTTCTGGTAGAAGACGGCCAGCCGGTTGAATACGACCAGCCTCTGTTCACCATCGTTTGAACCGCGGAGAGCCTGCGATGTTGGAAAAAGTTCTGATCGCCAACCGCGGCGAAATTGCCCTGCGTATCCTGCGAGCCTGCAAGGAACTGGGCATCAAGACCGTCGCCGTACACTCCACGGCCGACCGCGAGCTGATGCACCTGGGCCTGGCTGACGAGTCCGTGTGCATTGGCCCGGCGTCGTCCAAGGATTCCTACCTGCACATCCCCGCGATCATCGCCGCGGCCGAAGTGACCGGCGCCACCGCCATTCACCCTGGCTATGGCTTCCTCGCGGAAAACGCCGACTTCGCCGAGCAGGTCGAGAAATCCGGATTTGCCTTCATCGGCCCGAAAGCCGACACCATTCGCCTGATGGGCGACAAGGTATCGGCCAAGCACGCCATGATCCAGGCCGGCGTTCCGACCGTACCGGGCTCCGACGGCCCGCTGCCGGAAGACGAAGAAACCGCGCTGGCAATCGCCCGCGAGGTTGGCTACCCGGTGATCATCAAGGCCGCCGGTGGCGGTGGTGGTCGCGGCATGCGCGTTGTGCACAAGGAAGAAGACCTGATTTCCTCGGCCAAGCTGACCCGCACCGAAGCCGGTGCAGCGTTCGGCAACCCGATGGTCTACCTGGAGAAGTTCCTGACCAACCCACGTCACGTGGAAGTTCAGGTCTTGTCCGATGGTCAGGGCAACGCCGTACACCTGGGCGACCGTGACTGCTCCCTGCAGCGCCGTCACCAGAAAGTACTGGAAGAAGCGCCGGCTCCAGGCATCGACGAAAAAGCCCGTCAGGAAGTCTTCGCCCGCTGCGTCCAGGCGTGCGTCGAGATCGGCTACCGTGGCGCTGGCACCTTCGAGTTCCTCTACGAGAACGGTAGCTTCTACTTCATCGAGATGAACACCCGCGTGCAGGTTGAGCACCCGGTTTCGGAGATGGTCACTGGCATCGACATCGTCAAGGAGATGCTCAGCATCGCCGCTGGCAACAAGCTGTCGTTCACCCAGGATGACGTGGTGATCCGCGGTCACGCCCTGGAGTGCCGGATCAACGCCGAAGACCCGAAGAAGTTCATTCCGAGCCCAGGCAAGGTCAAGCACTTCCACGCTCCGGGCGGCAACGGCGTTCGCGTCGATTCGCACCTGTACAGCGGCTACACCGTACCGCCGAACTACGATTCGCTGATCGGCAAGCTGATCACCTACGGCAAAGACCGCGACGAAGCCATGGCGCGCATGCGCAATGCCCTGGACGAAATCGTGGTTGACGGGATCAAGACCAACATCCCGCTGCACCGTGATCTGGTACGTGACGAGGCCTTCTGCAAGGGCGGCGTCAACATTCACTACCTGGAACACAAGCTGGCCTCGGAATAACGAGCCAGCCGCCTCCAGCGGTCGAATGGAAAAAGCCCCGCACGTATTCCGTGCGGGGCTTTTTCGTTTTCAGCGGGTCAGTGTGGTCAGCAGCAAGGCCTGGGCATCGACCAGGGCGGAGCTTGCGAGCGCGCCGTCCAGATTACGCACCGAACCGTCGGAGCGCTGCACCAGCGGCTCCTGACGGAAGCGCGCCATGAAGCGTTGGCCACGCCGGGCCATCATCCCCCTGCCGCCCTGGCTGGCCTCGCGCAGGATCGGCTCGACCACCTCTTGCACCGCATTGCGGGTGGTGGTGAACACCGTGGTCGCACCCTCGGCCAGATCGAGCCGGACCCCGTAAATGTTGCCCATGCACGACGAATAGGACCAGTGATCCCAGTCCGCCTGGATGCCCTTTCGCAGCAGTGCCGACCTGAGCGGCCCGCCGATATCCGCACCACCGGACAACCAATCGCCGCCTACCAGCGTGGCCCTGACCGGCTCGTGTCCTGCGCCGCGGCCTATGCGCGCCAGCGCGCTGGACAAGGCGTCATCGACCAGGGCGCGGATGTTGTGATCGACGTGGATCACCGCCCCCGTCCGTGTCGTCGGGTTATACAGGCACGCCACCACGCAGCTTTGGGCATTCAATGAATACAGGTAGTTGTCGCTCGCGCCCGCATCAAACCGGGCGATCACGCCCTCGCCCTGAAGCGCCCCGCGAGCTGGCAGCGGGCGGGTCCGCGCGGGGAACGCATCGGCGATACGCCGTATCTGCCCCAGGTTGTGAACATCGTTGCCGCCACCCCGAAGCCCGACCTGCGGATTGAACGACCAGCGCCCCCGAACATCCCGGCGAATCGGCATTTTGTACTGTGCCGCCGGGTAGCGCGGATCGACCAGGCGCAGCGTCTGGTTATCCAGATCCGCCACCACCTCGAAGTACTTGCCCTTGTGGAGAATATGCAGCCGTCCCCCGTCGGGCCCGGTTGACGGGCCTTGGTACAGGCCGCCCAGCAAACCGTCCTGCTCCAGGCGGCGCAGGTTTCCGGGGTTGCTCTTCAAAGCCTGATGCAGATCCAGAACGTCGAACACTCCACGCCCGGCATGCTCACTCGACCTGATGCCCCCAAGTCTTGTTTTCCGCACCGCCACCCAGGCGCCCGGCAGCGCGACGCCCCACAGCCCCAGGGCAACATCGAGCCAATGTTGCAGGGCGCCCGCCGCATCATCGTCGCGGTGCGCAGTAATCGCCTTGCTCGCACCGAGCACCACAAAGACCGCATCAAGGACGAACCCCAGCGGCGGAAACACCAGGCTCAACGGCAGGGCGGCATACACCAGCCCCTTGGCGACCAGTTCGGCGATAACGTCGTGACGGCTGGTGGTCACCGCCTCGACATCATCGATGTGGCGCTGCAGGTAATCGTCGTATTCGTCGAGAAAGTCTTCGACCCGGCTCGCCTCACGCAGCGCATCACGCGCCGCCTCGCCCTTGGCCAATTGAGTGAGCCGGCGGGAAGCGGCCGGATGGTCGGCATAGCGCAGGTGCGAGAGGAAGTAATCCTGCAAGGCGCCAGGACCGGCGCCGGTAAAACGCCCGTAGTCGCGCAGGACGATGCCATCCGGCGCTTGCGGCGTGTACAGCCAGTCCTGCGCCACGCCGCCATCGACCTCCCGGAACACGTAAAGGCCAACGGCCTGCCGCCCATTGATCGCGAGCCTGAACACGCCGCTGCTGGTCGCAACGTCCTCCGCGGCCCCGCGCCCCCGCGCAGGCTGGCGCCGTGAGAGCCCCTCGACAGCACTCGCCAGGCGTTGCAACTGCAAGGGCGTCAGCCGACCCTTGGCATGCGCGACGTGAACATCCCGCCGCATCGTTGCCTGGACCAGTGCTAGACGTAATGCCCGACGCTCGGCGTAGATCGGCTGTGACGAATCGAGGAACCCTGCGCGAATCGACTGCACGAAACGATCCCCCAGAAAAGCCCCGCGCAGATACGGCGCCAACTCCGCTGCCCGCAATTGGCTCAGGTCCTGCCCGACCGAAGAACGGACCGGCATGTGTGGGTTATCCAGTCCCCAGTTGTCGTCGTAGCCATACATGGCCAGATCCAGCAGCGAGCGAGTGATGCCGGGCGTCGAATCGGCAAGGCCGGGTTTGAAATCGAACAGGATGGTTTGCGGATCAACCTCGCCCTCCATCTGGTGCCCGCGCAGATACGCATCGATGTCAGCCGTGATGGCGCGCTTGGCAAACGCCTGAAAAGTCTCCTGCCCGGCAACCGCCTGCTGCAGCGCATCGTTGAGCAGGTGCAGGTCTTCGTTGAGGCCGGCGATTACCTGACGCTGTGCCAGGGGCAACGCACCGAACCAGGCGGGCGCCTCCTGCGTTTCCACACGGGAAAGATCATGAGCCTTGCGCAAGGCAACGAGCGCCTCGCAGGATTCCCGGTAGCCAAACGGTGCACGGCGATGATCGCGTTGAACATCCCAGTGGTCGGCACGCTCCACGACCTTGTCGAAAAACACCTCGGCCCGCTGCTTCTGAACGCCATCGACCAGTCCCAGCAGATACTCACGCCCGGCTTCATCGCCCAGCCAGCCACCCAGCTCGATAGCCACCGCCCGCAGGGAAGGCAGCTCGATCCACACCTGCCCATCGGGCTTGCCGGGCGCATACAGCACCAGCGACTCCGGTGCTTGATCGCCCTTTTGCACATGAAACAGCAGGAGATCCGCCAACGGCAGATCCGGCAGCAACGAAACGCCGACCACCTTCTCGCCCGGCTCCGCCGCAGCGACACCGTTGGACTCCCGAATACGCAGCACCCGCTCCAGACCCTCGGCACTCAGGTGCCCTCGGCAGCGCGCGACAAACGCGGTCTGCTGCAAGCGCGCATCGTAGAGATCGAGGAGCGCCACCGTCAGTTCAGGGTGGTCATGGCGCTCGCTGAGTCGCGCCCGGTATTCCCCGCGCGGATCGACGGTTTGCAGCAAGGATTCCAGAAATGCCTGGGCGAGCGGCGCGTGAGACGCCTTGGGGTCGTGGTGTAGCGTTCTGGTTTTTTGCGGGCCCGGCGCAAAGGGGCCCTCGGCCACCAGCGCCGTCAGCGAAGTGACTCGAGTCACGGGAGAAGACGCCGCGTTGCCACGGGTTTCCACCTGCAGGCGATCCGGCTCGATATCGATACCCAGCGTGGCGCGCGCGTGGTCGATGATCGCTCGCCGGGCAAAGGCGTGCAGCGAGGTGACGTCATCCAGCAAGTGCTGGACTTGCCCCTCCAGAAACAGGCTGCGTTGCTGAAACGCGCGCAAGATCGAAAGGTCGGCCTCGCCC
Source organism: Pseudomonas sp. 20P_3.2_Bac5 (assembly GCF_025466035.1). Lineage (NCBI taxonomy): Bacteria > Pseudomonadati > Pseudomonadota > Gammaproteobacteria > Pseudomonadales > Pseudomonadaceae > Pseudomonas > Pseudomonas sp. 20P_3.2_Bac5. Next base: position 36,290 of record NZ_JANLOA010000063.1, read on the forward strand.
AGCGCGGCGAACCAGTCACCGAAGGCGGAACGGGTCAGGCGCCGAACCATCGAGCGCTCGGCATCGGGCAGTCCGTCACCGGCCTCGAACGACGCCTGCCAATGCTCCTCAAGCGCCTCGATACGCTGCGCCAGGGTCACGCCATCCAGTTGCTCCAGGCTCTCCGGCAGAAACAACGCATCAATGCTGGCGCAGTGAGCCTCCAGCCGTTGCAGGAAAAGACTGCCGACAGACGAGGTTGGCTCGAGGTCGTCCGGGCGTGCCGCCCAGCGCTGCCGCAGCGCACGCTGGTAATCGTCGACCACCCCGCCCGCGACACCTTCGATCACCTGCACCAGCACCTCGTAGGGTTCGGCATCCGCTTCACTGTCCGCTGCTTGCGGCCAGCGCAGCGGCCCTCGCAGGTTGCCGTCGTAAGTGGCCACCTGCCCATCAATCAGGCGTTGCAGCAACGCCTCGAACAGCGCCTCGAGAAACGACGGCGCAACATCACCTTCCGGGTAATAGGTACGCAGATGCACCCTCAGGTGATCACCCGCGATTTCGGCGAAGGTCAGCCGGCCCGCCCAGAAACCTTCGGTCCAGGTCGCCCAGCGGGTTACCTGCACCAGCGACGCTCCGGCCACCGCAGACGATTGCAGATTGTTTTCCATTGTCTGGCTCCTCACGAAGGAAAGGAGGGAGCGTGCGGCAGGGGTAAAGGCGCCGGGTAATAGATAGTTAGGACGCAATCGATCCACGCCACCCGCCGCCTGTTATCCACTTTGCGGCCTAGCTGGCGTACACTGCCCGGCTTTCACAGCACTACGCTGAACCACCCTGGTGAAGGTACCCCAATGCCCTGGTTACAAGTTCGTCTGGCCATCACTCCGGAACAGGCCGAAACCTATGAAGACGCCCTGCTGGAAGTGGGCGCGGTTTCCGTGACCTTCATGGACGCCGAAGACCAGCCGATCTTCGAGCCAGACCTGAACACCACGCCGCTGTGGTCCAACACCCACCTGCTGGCGCTGTTCGAAGCCGACGCCGAGCCGGAAGCAGTGTTCGCCCACCTGCAACTGCTGACCGGCGCCGAGTTGCCCGAGCACCATGCTGAGGTCATCGAAGACCAGGACTGGGAACGCAGCTGGATGGACAACTTCCACCCAATGCGTTTCGGCCAGCGCCTGTGGATCGTGCCGAGCTGGCACGCCGCGCCGGAACCTGGAGCAGTCAACCTGCTGCTGGATCCGGGCCTGGCGTTCGGCACCGGCACCCACCCGACCACCGCGCTGTGCCTTGAATGGCTCGACGGTCAGGACCTGAAAGACACCCAGGTCCTGGACTTCGGCTGCGGCTCCGGCATTCTCGCCATCGCCGCACTGCTGCTGGGCGCTCGCCGTGCCGTCGGTACCGACATCGACGTGCAGGCCCTCGAAGCCTCGCGTGACAACGCCGGGCGCAACGGTGTTGCCGAAGCAGACTTCGAGCTGTACCTGCCCGAGCACATGCCGGCCCAACAGGCCGACGTGCTGGTGGCCAACATCCTCGCCGGCCCGCTGGTTTCGCTGGCGCCGCAACTCAGCGGCCTGGTGCGTCCGGGCGGCCTGCTGGCGCTCTCCGGCATCCTCGCCGAGCAAGGCCAGGAAGTGGCCGCGGCCTACGCAGCAGACTTCGACCTGGACCCGATTGCCGAGCGCGATGGCTGGGTACGTATCAGTGGTCGCCGCCGTTAACTGCACTAGACTGGTTCTCATCCCACCCCGGATCGCCGCATGACCGACAGTTTCGTCACCCAGTGCCCGCATTGCCAGACCAGCTTTCGCGTCAGCCACAATCAACTGAGCGTGGCCCGCGGTGTCGTGCGTTGCGGCAACTGCCTGCAGGTGTTCAACGCCGCCCGCCAGTTGCTTGAGCAGAGCGCCGCCCAGCAACCGCCGGTCGCTCCTGCGCCCGTCGATGAACCGCAGGCGGTCGAGCCTGAGCGGGTAGTGCCGGTCGAAACCGTCGAAGCCCCCGCCCTTCCCGTCGAAGAACCTGTGCCCGCTCCCGAGCCGGCGCCGGCCCCGTCGGCGAAGAGCTGGAGCAACGTCGATCTGGACCTCGACCACCTCGATCTGGACCGCGAACTGGCCCGCCTGGAGCAGCGCGAGATCCAGCCGAGCGTCGACTTCCACGCCGCCCCACGCCGGGAAGACAGCCTCAGCGCCAAGCGCGACGATGCCAACAACGACGATCTGCTGGAGGCTGGCCTGTTCAGCACCCCGGCGTCGGAGCGCGAGCCGGACGAGCCGTCCCTGGACGAGCCGCTACTGCAACTCGAAACCCGTGAGCCGGACGAGCAGCCATCGCCGGGCGACCGCACCGAGCCTTCGTTGTCGCTGGACCTGCCCGAGCCGGAAGAAACCCCGCCCGTGCGCAGTCACGTGATCGCGGACGAAGACGACGACCTGCCGGATGCCGGCACCCGTCTGTCGGCCCGGGATGACGACGACCTCGACCAACGCAACGATCACGACGACGAGCCCACGCTTAGCGAGCGGCGCGACCCGGAACTCGGCGCCATCGCCGAGCCCGACCGTCCGGCACGCAAGGAATCACTGGTCGATCTGGTCGACGACCCGCTGCAACTGGACTGGCAGAAGCCGCGTAGCAACCTGGGCCGGCGCCTGCTGTGGCTGTTCCTGATCCTGCTGGCCGCCGCCGCGCTGGCCGGCCAGTACATCGCCTATCACTTCGACGAACTGGCCCGCCAGGACCAGTACCGCCCGTGGTTCCAGCAGGTCTGCCCGACACTGGGCTGCGAGGTGCCGTCCAAGGTCGACATCGCCCGAATCAAGAGCAGCAACCTGGTGGTGCGCAGCCATCCGGACTTCAAGGGTGCACTGGTGGTGGACGCGATCATCTACAACCGCGCGCCCTTCTCCCAGCCGTTCCCGCTGCTGGAACTGCGCTTCGCCGACCTCAACGGCCAACTGATCGCCAGTCGTCGCTTCAAGCCCGCCGAGTATCTCAGCGGCGAGCTGGCCGGCAAGGCCGAGATGCCCAGCCAGACGCCGATCCACATCGCCCTGGATATCCTCGATCCGGGCCCGAAGGCCGTCAATTACAGCCTCAGCTTCCGCTCCCCGGAGTAAAAGCAGCCGCAAGTTGCAAGCTTAAAGCGGCAAGAAAGAGCCGATCGCACGCGATCCTGCTGCCTTTTGTCGCTTGAAGCTTGCCACTTGAAGCAGGTCGCGCCAGCGGCCGAGTTGTTCAGATTTTATCCAGATTCATCTTTATCCGGTCATCGAGAGCGGGTATCATGCCCACCCTTTTTCGAACTCTAATGATCCGGCCCCACAACAGGGAACTCCTATGTCGGCGGTACGCATCGGCCCATACACACTGCAAAACAACCTGATCCTTGCCCCCATGGCCGGGGTTACGGACCAGCCTTTTCGTCAGCTCTGCCGACGAATGGGCGCAGGCCTGGTGGTGTCGGAAATGGTCAGCAGCGACATGAGCCTGTGGAACAGCCGAAAGTCGCGCCTGCGCATGATCCACGAAGGCGATCCCGAGCCACGCTCGGTACAGATCGCCGGCGGCGACGCGCAGATGCTCGCTGCGGCGGCCAGGGCCAATGTCGAACTGGGCGCCCAGATCATCGACATCAACATGGGTTGCCCGGCAAAAAAAGTCTGCAACAAGGCCGCAGGCTCTGCTTTATTGAAGGATGAAGCATTGGTCAGCGAGATTCTCCACGCGGTGGTCGCCGCCGTGGATGTCCCGGTGACCCTGAAGATCCGCACCGGCTGGGACCGGGCAAACAAGAACGGCCTGACCGTGGCGAAGATCGCCGAGCAGGCCGGGATCCAGGCGCTGGCCGTCCATGGCCGCACCCGCGCCGACCTGTACACCGGCGAAGCCGAGTACGACACCATCGCTGCCATCAAGCAGGCGGTGTCTATCCCGGTTTTTGCCAATGGCGACATCACGTCGCCGCAAAAGGCCCGGACCGTGCTCGATAGCACCGGCGTCGACGGCCTGTTGATCGGCCGCGCCGCCCAGGGCCGGCCATGGCTCTTTCGCGAGATCGAGCACTACCTGCGCACAGGCGAAACACTGCCCGCGCCGGGGCTGGAGGAAGTGGAACGGATTCTGCTGGAGCACCTGGCAGCGCTGCATGCCTTCTATGGCGATGTGATGGGCGTGCGAATCGCCCGCAAGCACGTTGGCTGGTACCTGGCAACGTTACCGGGGGCCAAGGAGTTTCGCGCCCGGTTCAATCGTTTGGAAGACACACACGCGCAATGCGCCGACGTTCGCCTTTTCTTCAGCGAACGTGAACAGAGCCTTGAGACAGAGGACGGACAAGGGGTGGCCGCATGACGATGATGACCGAGACTTTAGTGAGTGGAACAACGCCCGTGAGCGACAACGTCAACCTGAAACAGCACCTCAATACCCCCAGCGAAGAGGGACAGACCCTTCGCGGAAGTGTGGAAAAGGCGCTGCACAACTATTTCGCCCACCTCGAGGGCGCTGCTGTCACGGACGTGTACAACCTGGTGCTCTCTGAAGTCGAGGCGCCCCTGCTCGAAAGCGTGATGAACTACGTCAAGGGCAACCAGACCAAGGCCAGCGAGCTGCTTGGACTGAACCGAGGCACCTTGCGCAAGAAACTCAAGCAGTACGACCTGCTGTAAGCATGAATCCCAACCAAAAAGGCGACTCCCACAGTGAGGTCGCCTTTTTTGCTGACTCCACCGCGTTATGGAATCTGAAATGACCGACCAGACTACTCGCCTGCCGATCCGCCGTGCCTTGATCAGCGTTTCCGACAAGACCGGGATCCTCGAATTCGCCCGTGAGCTGCAAACGCTCGGCGTCGAGATCCTGTCTACCGGCGGCACCTTCAAGCTGCTCCAGGACAACGGCGTCGCCGCGGTCGAAGTCGCCGACTACACCGGCTTCGCGGAAATGATGGACGGCCGGGTCAAGACCCTGCACCCGAAAATCCACGGTGGCATCCTCGGCCGTCGCGGCACCGATGACGCCATCATGCAGGAGCACGGGATCAAGCCGATCGATCTGGTCGCCGTCAACCTGTACCCGTTCGAAGCCACCATCTCCAAGCCGGGTTGCGACCTGCCGACCGCTATCGAGAACATCGACATCGGCGGCCCGACCATGGTCCGTTCCGCGGCCAAGAACCACAAAGACGTCGCCATCGTGGTCAACGCCAGCGACTACGCGAACGTGCTGGAAAGCCTCAAGGCCGGTGGCCTGACCTACGCCCAGCGCTTCGACCTGATGCTCAAGGCCTTCGAGCACACCGCGGCCTATGACGGCATGATCGCCAACTACATGGGCACCGTGAACCAGTCCGCCGAGACCCTGAGCACCGAAGGCCGCAGCGAATTCCCGCGCACCTTCAACAGCCAGTTCATCAAGGCCCAGGAAATGCGCTACGGCGAGAACCCGCACCAGAGCGCGGCGTTCTATGTCGAGGCCAAGCCGTCCGAGACGGGCATCGCCACCGCGGTGCAACTGCAAGGCAAGGAACTGTCGTACAACAACGTGGCCGACACCGACGCCGCGCTGGAATGCGTGAAGAGCTTCGTCAAGCCGGCCTGCGTCATCGTCAAGCACGCCAACCCGTGCGGCGTTGCCGTCAGCCCTGAAGGCGGTATCCGCCAGGCCTACGAACTGGCCTACGCCACCGACACCGAGTCGGCCTTCGGCGGCATCATCGCCTTCAACCGCGAGCTGGACGGCGAAACCGCCAAGGCCATCGTCGAGCGTCAGTTCGTCGAAGTCATCATCGCCCCGAGCGTCAGCGAAGAGGCCCGCGCCGTAGTCGCCGCCAAGGCCAACGTGCGCCTGCTGACCTGCGGCGAGTGGTCGACCGAGCGCGCCGCTGCCTGGGACTTCAAGCGTGTGACCGGCGGCCTGCTGGTACAGAGCCGCGACATCGGCATGATCACCGACGCCGACCTGAAAGTCGTGACCAAGCGTGCGCCGACCGAACAGGAAATCCATGACCTGATCTTCGCCTGGAAAGTGGCCAAGTTCGTCAAGTCCAACGCCATTGTCTACGCCAAGAACCGCCAGACCATCGGCGTCGGCGCCGGCCAGATGAGCCGCGTCAACTCCGCGCGCATTGCTGCAATCAAGGCCGAGCATGCTGGCCTGCAGGTGCAGGGCGCGGTCATGGCGTCGGACGCGTTCTTCCCGTTCCGTGACGGCATCGACAACGCAGCCAAGGTCGGTATCACTGCCGTGATCCAGCCAGGCGGCTCGATGCGCGACGCCGAAGTCATTGCCGCCGCCGACGAAGCCGGCATCGCAATGGTGTTCACCGGCATGCGCCACTTCCGTCACTGATTTACGGCAATCGGCCGCACTGAAGCAGGCATCTGCTTCAGTGCGACCCCGTACAGCGAATACAAAACGAAGGCATGCCCTTCGGAAACCACTGAGGTTTTGACATGAACGTTTTGATCATCGGTAGCGGCGGACGTGAACACGCCCTGGCCTGGAAAGTTGCCCAGGACCCGCGTGTCGAGAAAATCTTCGTCGCCCCCGGCAACGCCGGTACCGCCACCGAAGCCAAGTGCGAGAACGTCGCCATCGAAGTGACCGCGCTGGAACAACTGGCCGACTTCGCCGAGAAGAACGTCTCGCTGACCATCGTCGGCCCGGAAGCCCCGCTGGTTGCCGGCGTGGTCGATCTGTTCCGCAGCCGCGGCCTGGATTGCTTCGGTCCGACCGCTGGCGCCGCCCAGCTTGAAGGCTCCAAGGCCTTCACCAAGGATTTCCTGGCGCGCCACAAGATCCCGACCGCCGACTACCAGAACTTCACCGAGATCGAGCCAGCCCTGGCTTATCTGCGTGAAAAAGGCGCGCCGATCGTGATCAAGGCCGACGGCCTGGCCGCCGGCAAGGGCGTTATCGTCGCCATGACCCTGGCCGAAGCCGAAGACGCCGTGCGCGACATGCTCGCCGGCAATGCCTTTGGCGCAGCCGGTTCGCGCGTGGTCATCGAGGAATTCCTCGACGGCGAAGAAGCCAGCTTCATCGTCATGGTCGACGGCGCCAACGTGCTGCCTATGGCAACCAGCCAGGACCACAAGCGCGTCGGCGACGCCGACACCGGCCCGAACACCGGTGGCATGGGCGCCTATTCGCCAGCGCCAGTGGTCACCGCTGATGTCCATCAGCGCGTGATGGACCTGGTGATCTACCCGACCGTGCGCGGCATGGCCGAGGAAGGCAACGTCTACACCGGCTTCCTTTACGCCGGTCTGATGATCGACAAGGCCGGTAACCCGAAGGTCATCGAGTTCAACTGCCGCTTCGGCGACCCGGAAACCCAGCCCATCATGCTGCGCCTGGAGTCGAGCCTGATCCTGCTGATCGAGGCCGCACTGGCCAAGGCGCTGGACAAGGTCGAAGCCGTCTGGGATCCGCGTCCGAGCCTGGGCGTGGTGCTGGCCGCCGGCGGCTATCCTGGCGACTACGCCAAGGACGCACCGATCAAGGGACTGGATGCCGCCGCCGCACTGCAAGGCAAGGTGTTCCATGCCGGTACCGCGCTGAAAGACGGCCAGGTCGTGACCAGCGGCGGCCGCGTGCTCTGCGCCACCGCCCTGGGCGACACGGTCGAAGCCGCACAGCAACAGGCCTACCGTCTGGCAGCCGAAATCGACTGGGAAGGCGCGTTCTATCGCAAGGACATCGGCTACCGTGCCATTGCCCGCGAGCGTGGCGAGCATCAGGAGTAACCTGCCTGAGCGGGAGCGCGGCGCCTTTGCGCCGCGGCTCCCGGCTCGTCGTCAGGGCCCGGGCAAAACCTTGCCTTCGGCTTGGCACGCCGCGCATAGTGGTACACCGGCACTCAGCTAGGAAGGGAAATCGTCGTGCGTTGGCTCAGGATTGCCATTGGAACCATCGTCAGCCTGCTGACCCTGCTCTGCCTTTTTCCGGCCATGGCCGAATCGAGCAGCGGCTGGGCGGTCCTGCTCGACGGCCAGGCCAATCTGCAATTGGGCGACATCCGTTCCGAACGCTACCGCAACCAGTTCAGCCCCATCGAACTCAACCAGCTCAACGCCGCCGAGCCCAACCAGGCGCTCTGGCTGCACTACCGGCTGCCTCCCGGCCAGCATGAGCAGGTCATTCGGGTGTTCGCGCCCGACCTCTCGCGTCTCGATCTTTATGTTCTCGACGGCAACAACCTGCTGCAGCAATCGCACAACGGTCGTCGCAGCGACAGCGGCCTGCTGACCCTGAGCAGCAGCGATCACCTGCTTTCACTTCCCGCCAGCCCCGTGGCGCTGGACGTTTACCTGCGGCTGGTGTCCGAACACCAGCTGCGCCCCGGCATCAGCCTGTTGCCCGCGGTCGAAGCCGCCGCCGACCAGCGTCGCCCGCTGTTGTTCGGCCTGCTGTTCGGCTGTCTCGGCATGCTGGCGCTGCACAACCTCACCCGCTTCGCCTATTCGCGCTCCACCGCCAGCCTGTGGCTGGCCGGCTACCACCTGCTGATGATGCTCAGCGCGCTGATCCTGCTCAACCTCAGTGGCCCGTGGAACCTGTGGCACTCGGCGCAGACACCCGCGGCCTACCTGACCGTGCTGCTCGCCACCCTCTGCGGGCTAGTGTTCACCCAGCGCTTCTTCGCCCCGCTTGGCCAACCCCGCCTGACCCGCTTGCTGCAGGGCCAGATGCTGTTGGTGGTGTTCTGCGGCCTGCTGCTGTTGTTCGTCGATACCCTGCCGCTGAACCTGATGACCTACGCGCTGGTAGCGCTGGGTTGCCTGAGCATGCTCGGCGTCTCGCTCTATCACTGGTACAAGGGCTTCTCCCCGGCGCGCCTGCTCAGCCTCGGCATGCTGATCTTCACGGTCGGCTGCCTGGTGGTCTTGCCGGCCCTGCTCGGCCTTACCCGCACGCCGACCCAGTGGTTGCTGTTCATCCTGCTCGGCCTTACCGCGTTCAGCGGCCTGCTGCTCAACCTTTCGGTCAGCGAACGCCTGCGCTACATGAACGAAGCGCGCTTCAGCGCCAGCCGCGAGCTGGCCGCGAGCACGGCCGAGATCAACGCCAAGGCCGAATTCCTGGCCAAGATCAGCCACGAGATCCGCACCCCCATGAACGGTGTGCTGGGCATGACCGAACTGCTGCTGGGCACACCGCTGTCGGTCAAGCAGCGCGACTATGTGCAAACCATTCATAGCGCCGGCAACGAACTGCTGACGTTGATCAACGAGATTCTCGACATCTCCAAACTCGAATCCGGGCAGATCGAGCTGGACGACGTGCAGTTCGACCTCAACGCCTTGATCGAGGATTGCCTGGGCATCTTCCGCGCCAAAGCCGAGCAGCAGAACATCGAGCTCATCAGCTTCACCCAGCCGCAAGTGCCGCGGGTGATCAGCGGCGACCCGACCCGTCTGCGCCAGGCCATGCTCAGCCTGCTGGACAACGCCTTGAAGAAAACCGACCACGGCGAAATCCTGCTGGTGGTGGCCCTCGATCAGCGTGGCAGCAGCCCACGCCTGCGCATCGCCGTGCAAGACTGCGGCGAAGCCATGCAGCCCGCCGAACGCGACGCCCTGTTGCAGGCCGAGCTGCACAGCAAGCACTTCCTTTCCAGCAACAAACTCGGCGGCCACCTGGGCCTGGTGATCGCCAAGCAACTGATCACGCTCATGCAGGGCGAATTCGGCATCAAGACCAGCCACAACCAGGGCAACACCCTGTGGCTGACCCTGCCGCTGGACCCACAGCGCCTGGAGCAGCCGGCCACCGACCTCGATGCTTCGCTGCGCGGCGCCCGAGTGCTGGTGGTGGACGACAACGATACGTGCCGCAAGGTGCTGGTCCAGCAGTGCGGCGCCTGGGGCATGAACGTCAGCGCCGTGCCGTCGGGCAAGGAAGCGCTGGCCCTGCTGCGGACCAAGGCGCACCTGCGTGACTACTTCGACGCAGTCCTGCTCGACCAGAACATGCCTGGCATGACCGGCATGCAACTGGCGGCGAAGATCAAGGAAGACCCGAGCCTGAACCACGACATCCTGCTGGTGATGCTCACCGGCATCAGCAATGCGCCGAGCAAGATCATCGCGCGCAACGCCGGGGTCAAACGCATCCTCGCCAAGCCGGTGGCCGGCTACACCCTCAAGACCACCCTGGCCGAAGAACTCTCCCAGCGCAGCAAGGTGCCGCCACCGGGCTTCATGCCTGCCCAGCGCCCGGCCCCCATCGAGCTGCCCGCCGACTTCCGCATTCTGGTTGCCGAAGACAACAGCATCTCCACCAAGGTCATCCGCGGCATGCTCGGCAAGCTCAACCTGGAGCCGGACACCGCGAGCAACGGCGAAGAAGCGCTCAAGGCCATGAAGGCGCAGCACTACGACCTGGTGCTGATGGACTGCGAAATGCCGATCCTCGACGGCTTCTCCGCGACCCAGCAACTGCGTGCCTGGGAAGCCAGCACCCAGAGCCCGCACACGCCGGTGGTGGCGCTGACCGCGCACATCCTCGCCGAGCACAAGGAGCGTGCGCGCCTGTCCGGCATGGACGGGCACATGTCCAAGCCGGTGGAACTGTCGCAATTGCGTGAGCTGATCGAGCATTGGGTAGCCCGCCGCGAGCAGTCGCGGCCACCCGCCGATGCACCGCTGTCGCACTGATACACTTGCCCGGCCTTTTCTTCTTTCGCGAGCCCAGACCATGCTTCATGAGTTGTTCAGCGTTTACCTGAAAATGCTCGTGCTCTACAGCCCGTTCTTCGTCCTGTCCTGCTTCATCAGCCTGACCCGCGGTTATTCCAGCAAGGAGCGCAAGCACCTGGCCTGGAAGGTGGCCATGGGCGTGCTGATCGCCAGCGTGCTGCTGTACCTGTTCGGTCGGGTGATCTTCGGCGTCTTCGGGATTACCGCCGATGCCTTCCGCATCGGTGCCGGCAGCGTGCTGTTCATTTCCGCGCTGGGCATGGCCCAGGGCAAATCGGCGGTGCAGACCGACAACGTGCAGCAGGACGTCACCATCGTGCCGCTGACCATCCCCCTGACCGTCGGCCCCGGCACCATCGGTGCGCTGTTGGTGATGGGCGTCGGCCAGCCGCATTGGGACGACAAGTTGCTGGCCATCGTCAGTATCGCGCTGGCCAGCTTCACCGTCGGCCTGGTGCTCTACCTCTCCAACCGCATCGAGCGGATCCTCGGCGACCAGGGCCTGCAGATCGTCAGTCGATTGATGGGCCTGTTCGTCTGCGCCCTTGCCGCGCAGATCATTTTCACCGGGATCAAGGGCTACCTGATTTCCTGAGCCGCCCCCTCAAAGCTCGTAGACATCCTGCTGAAGAGCCTGCTCCAGGCTCTTCCCGATCCGCGCACCAAACTTCTGCTCGAACAGACGCACATTGAAACGCACCAGCTCGATGCGTGACCCGGTCACCACCCGTTCTCGGTAGAGAAACCCGTTGAGTCGCTCCTCGCGCGCCAGGGTTTCGTGGTACAGCACCAGATCCACGTAACCTGGCTTGATGATCCGGCAGGGCAACAACTGGAAAGACTCCTGCGCCAGCGAGCGGGCCTCGAAACGGTAGAGCGCAGCCTCACTGGCCTGCAGCGCGTCGAGGGACCAACGGGTCATCTCGGAATACTGGCTGTCGGCGGTAGCGTTGATCTGCCCCAAAACGTCGTTCAGCACTCTGCGTCGCTGTTGATTGGGGACGAAGGATTCCCTCGGCGACCTGGCGTCCCAGCCGAGAAACATCAGTTGTCGTCGGTAAAAGCTGTAGCCGTCGCTCACCAACTGGTTATCCAGGGCGTCCTGCGTCGCGCGCTGGGCAAAGAGCATCGCCATCTGCACACGCTCGCGGACGTCTTTGTGAATATCGGGAAAAAAGGACATCAGGGCATTACCGACGACGGCTGCCCGCGGTTGATCGGTCATAGCATTCTTGCCTCAGTGAAGGGTGCAACTGGTTGCCGCATCGAGCATCAGGCGGGCGAAACGGTCGTGTCCGGTTTCAAGCAGCTCCGGGGCGGGCTCGGCCATCAGGCTCTGGAACGACAGATCGCCACGCAACGCAGCGCCATCCAGCGCGGCCACCAGCCAGTCGCGGCCAGGCGTCTCGCTGGTTTCCAGGGCGATGCTGCACAGGCTGAGTCGTAACCCGGGCCGCAGCACGCCCATTTCCAGCACCAGTTGCGCCCCGCCCCGTGGCGAGCGCCGCAGCACCGAACAGCTCAGCCGCTCGACACCCGGCTGCACCGGGTCTAGCGCATCGACGCAACGCTCCAGCACTGCGCCCAGTTCCGGGTGCTGGCAACTCAGCCACAACACCAGCGGCTGCATCGGCGCCAACACCGTCCGGCACTGCGCGGCGTCGACGCTCTGGCAACTGTGGGTCACCCGCCAGCCGCGTTTGCCGAGGGCACTGCGATAGGCGCGATACCATTGCCGGTGCTCGCCGAACCGCGAGGTCATCAGACTGTCCGCCGACCGTTGGGCATAACGCAGCGAGCCCAGCACATTCTGGCGCTCCACATCCCCGACCTGAGGGGCAACCAGCATCAGGCTGCCCTCGCTGGTCCACATCGTGTAGCCGTCGATATCCACGTCGGTCATCTCCAGAAAATGCCAATGGCCCGCTGCTTCAGCGTCGGTCAGATGTCGTAGTCCATGATCCTGGCCACGGCCCGCTCACCCAGGCGCTGCTCCACGCCCGTGCGCACGCTGGCATACACCTGGCTGTTGAACGACAGAGCCGCGGTGCTCTTGTAGGTCGCCGACGTGGAGCTGTCCCAATCGAACACCAGGGCATCGATGTCCTCCTTGCGCACCGAGCGCTGGACCGCGCCGAGCGCCATCACCACTTCGCCGCTCTCGGTTTCAGTGCAGGAGGCCAGGCCGATGACGACATGGGTGCGTTTTTCCAGATTGCGCTTGAACACGGTCAAGGCCTTTTCGTTGCTCTCAAGGCCGGTGATCGCCGCCTCGGCGAGCGCCTTGATCGCGGCGGTCACCGGCCCACCCAGCAGCAGGCTGGTGGCCGCCGACTGCACAGCCTTGACCGCGACGTTGGCGACCTTGAGCGACTGGCCGGTGGTGCTTTCCTTTTCATGGGTGCGGTGCGCCACGACCCAGCCGCAATCCCCCATGACCTGGAGGAAGGACTTGAACCAGGATTCGCTCATGGCGGTCTGGTCGTGGAGTTTATTGGCGACCAGGGTGGCGAACAGGAAGCTGTTTTTCACGTCGGTACGGCTTTGCGCGGACATGCCGGCGCCGAAGGCCACGAGGGAGTTTTCCACCACGGCGGCGGAACTGGTGTTCGAAGATGGGGTGCTGTCGTTGGTCATGGCAAAGTCCTTTTTGAGGTGTTCCCTCTCGGGGAGGGGAACGCCAAGGTACGTTGCGACGACAGCAGGGTCAGGAACGAAGCCTTTCCCCGCAGTGCTCAGTCCGCCTGGGGATACCAGCGCGGCGTGTAGACCCACTCGCCGCCATCGGCGCGGGCGAAGGTGCGGGTGGTGCTGGAACCGATCAGCACCATGGTGCGCATGTCGACCATCTCCGGCTGCAACTCGCCCAACCGAATGGCCTTGAGCGACTGCCCCGGCCGGGCGATATCGCGACCGAGCACCACCGGCGTTTGCGGCCCGCGATGGCGACGGACGATGTCCAGCGCCTGCCCCAGTTGCCAGGGCCGCGAGCGCGAGATCGGGTTGTAGAACGCCAGGGCCAGGTCCGCCTCGGCGGCCAGGTCCAGACGCTTCTCGATGATCGACCACGGCTTGAGGTTGTCCGACAGCGAGATCACGCAGAAGTCATGCCCCAGCGGCGCCCCGGCCTGGGCCGCGGTGGCCAGCGAGGCGGAAATACCCGGCAGCATTTCCAGCTCGACCCGGTGCCAGGCCGGATCGTCGGAGGCTTCCAGCGCTTCCAGCACCGCCGCGGCCATGGCGAACACGCCAGGGTCGCCGGACGACACCACCACCACCGAACGCCCTTGCGCCGCCAGCTCGAAAGCGTGACGGGCGCGTTGCAGTTCTTCGCGGTTGTCGGTGCAGTGCAGCACCTGATCGGCCCGGAATGGCCCGGCCATGCGCACGTAGGTTTCATAGCCAAGCACATCGTTGGCCCGCGCCAACTCGGCCTTGACCGCTGGCGCCATGAGTTCGGTGGAGCCCGGACCGAGGCCGATCACCGCGACGCGGCCTCGGCCCTGGCCAATGCGTTGCGGATCGATCGGCGCGTTGGCCACGGCAATCGCCAGGCCCTCGCCCACCGCCTGCGGTGCCAGCAACTGCGGCAATGCCCGCGCTGCCAGAGCGCTGACCGAGGCCTGGGCCGGCGCGAAGCGCAGCGGCACACCCAGCTCCCGCGCCGCGTCGTGCAAGGCCGGCGCGGCCATCTCGTCGTCATTGGCGAGCAGGCACGCCAGCGACGCCTCGGCGATCTTCGCCTCGTGCAAGGCCGCGCGAACCGCTTCGGCCGGTGCCGCGACCGAGGCCGAAACCGCCACCAACACGCAGCGCGGGTGGATCAGCAATTCGTTGGCCGCCGCCTCACGCTCGGCACAGCCGACATGGATGGTCAGCGACGCCTGCTCGTCCTGCGGCAAGCGCGCTTCGTCGAGCCACGGCGCGGCGCCTTCGATGCGCACGCGCTCACCGGCCAGCAAGTCGGAGACGAAGCGCTTGCCCAGCTCCAGGTCCGCCAGGGCATAGCCGCTGGGAGGATTGAGCAGGCAGGTGCCGAAGCGCAGTTCGCCACTGGTGGTGATCGCCGCGGCAACGCCCAGTCCGGCGCCGATTTCCCGGGCCATGACATTCACCCCGCCCAGCCCGCCGAGCAGCGGCACGACCGCGCTGCCGTCCTCGGCCACGGCCAGCACCGGCGGCTCCGCGCCCTTCTCCAGCAACACGCCGGCGAGGCTGCGGATCACGATGCCGGCGGCGCACAAGGCGATGATCGGCGTGTCCTGTTGATAGAGCTGGCGCAGGCTCGCGCCGAACTCCTGATAGCTGACATCGACGTCCTCGACCCGGCTAGCCAGGCCGTGGATCAGCGCGTCGGGATAAAGCTGCTGGATCTTGCGGGCCGTGGCCAGGCTGCCCTTGCCGAGGATGACAATGGCCGGTGCGCGTCGAGTCATCAGCCTTGCCACCTTTCGCCGGGAACGATGATCAGCGAGAAGTACGGCGACGACGCCGGGTCGACCTCATCCAGCGCGACGATCTTCTGGTTGCCCATGGTCGCCCGCTCCACATACAGCGCGCGGCCATCGAGACCCAGTTCGGCCAGCACCTGGCGGACCTTGGGGAAATTGCGCCCGAGCTTCATGACCACCGCCGCGTCGGCATCGGCCAGGCGGCGCTTGAGTTCGTCATGGGGCAGCACGCCGGACAGCACCGACAGGCTCTGGTTGCGGTACACCAGCGGCGCGCCGAGCACCGAAGCACCACCGAGCATCGAGCAGACACCCGGAATCACCTGGGCGTCATACCGTTCGGCCAGGCGATCGTGAAGGTACATGTAGGAGCCGTAGAAGAACGGATCGCCTTCGCAGATCACCGCCACGTCGCGGCCCGCGTCCAGGTGCGCGGCGACCTCGATGCTGGCGGCATCGTAGAAATCGCTGATGACCTGCTCGTAGGACAGCGGCGCCGGCAGCGCCTCGGTGGTCACCGGATAAACCAGTGGCAACAGGGTCTGCTCGCTTTGCAGGTACTGCTCGATGATGCCGAAGGCATTGCCGCGCTTGCCCTTGGCGACGAAGTACGCCACCACCGGCGCTTCACGCAGCAGACGCAGGGCCTTGAGGGTAATCAGCTCGGGATCGCCGGGGCCGACGCCCAGGCCGAGCAAACGTCCGCGGGCCTGCATCATTCAACCTCCGTGGCGAGGGCGTTGACCGCGGCGGCGGCCATGGCGCTGCCGCCAAGACGGCCTTCGACGATCACGAACGGCACGCCACGGCTGTCCGCCGCCAGCATCGCCTTGGACTCCGCCGCGCCGACGAAGCCCACCGGGAAGCCGAGGATCAGCGCCGGTTTCGGTGCGCCGGCGTCGATCATTTCCAGCAGGTAGAACAGCGCGGTCGGCGCGTTGCCGATCACCACCACGCTGCCTTCCAGGTGCGGGCGCCACAGCTCCAGGGCTACCGCCGAGCGGGTGTTGCCCAGTTCCTTGGCGAGGTCCGGCACGCTGTCGTCACGCAAGGTGCAGATCACCTCGTTGTTGGCCGGCAGGCGCGCGCGGGTGATGCCTTCGGCGACCATCCGCGCGTCGCAGAGAATCGGCGCGCCAGCGGCCAGGGCTTCGCGCCCGGCCTTGCCGGCGCCTTCGGAAAAGCGCAGGGCATCGACCACCTCGACCATGCCGCAGGCATGGATCACCCGTACCGCGAGCTTTTCCAGGTCGGCCGGAATCCGCTCCAGGCGGGCCTCCTGGCGAATGATGGCGAAGGAGTTGCGATAAATCTCCTGGCCGTCGCGGATGTAATCAATCATCGAGGGTTGCTCCGTGGGCGGGCGTCCAGCGTGGCGCCCGCTTCTTCCAGTGTCAGGTTGCGCCCGGCGACAGCGCCGGGGCCCGGCAGGGCCGGGTCGTGAAAATACAGGTCGTAACGACCGGGGCCGACCGCCAGCAAGGTGACCGGCGCGGTGTGCGCCATGGCGCAGGAACGGCCGCAGCCGCTCAAGTGAATGCCGGCCACCGGGACGGGCTGGCGCAGGCTGAAGGCCAGTTGCAGCGCATCGCCCTTGGTGTCGGCGAGGGCCTTGGCGCAGCCGGCCGAGCCGGTGCAGGCGACCACGCCGGCCAGCGGCTCGGCGGCGTCGGTGATCAAACCAAGGTGAAGCAAGGCGGCCAGCACCCGTTCGGCGCGGCCAACGGCAATGTTCGGCAGCAGCACGCTCTGCCAGGGGGTCATGCGCAGGCTGCCGTCGCCCAATTCTCGGGCCAGCCCGCCGACGCCGCGCAATTGCGCCGCGCTCAGGCGACCCAGCGGCGCCATCGCGCCCACTGCGACCCGCTCGGCCTGCTGCTGGGGATAGACACCCAGGTGGCGCGCGAGGTCACGTCCGGGGCGGCGCCAATCGAGCACCGCGGCGTCGCGGCGCAGCGCCAACGGCAGGCCGGCGAGGAAGGCGTCCGTGGACAGCGTCTCCAGCAATTGGCGCATCCGCGACTGACCGGCATCGGCCAGATCGAGGAATCGCTCCAGCACCACCCGCACCAGCACCAGCCCCGCCGCCAGCGGCACGGCGGCCACCGGCGCATCCTGTCCCGGACAGCCCGCCAGGCCGAAGCCCAGCCATAGCTCGCCGTCCAGGCGCAGCGGCGACAGCCAGAGGTCATGGGGGTGCCAGAGCATCGCCAGGTCTTCGCCGCCATCGAGCTGCACGGCGAACTTGGCCGACAGCGCATGGAAGCGCGGCGTGGTCTGCAGCAGGTCGAGTATCTGCGCGCCCAGCGCGCGGGTGTCGAACAGCATGGCCGGGTCGAGGCCCGCGGCGGGGCTGAGCATCAGGTTGCGCACGTCGTCACCGGCGGCGACCCGCGGGCCCAGGCCAGCCGCCAGCAGGTGCGCGATCAAACCCTGCGGGTCGCTACCAACGCCACGAATCTGCAGGTTGCTGCGGTTGGTCACCTCGATCACGCCACCGGCGAAACGCTCGGCGGCCTCGGCCACCGCTTCGGCCTGGTCGGCATCCAGGTGCCCGGCATCCAGCTTGATCCGCGAGATGCCGCCGTCGCGGGCCTGGACGATGCGCCACAACCCCGGGCAGGCCGAGGGGCGAATGGCAGGAGCGGGCTGGGATTGGTTCAAGGGTTCACCCGTCAATCGTCAAATGGGGCTGGGCACCGGAAGGCGCGGTATTATGCCTGCTTTGCCCGGCGGCGGGCCAAGCCTGCCGGTCGGATAGGCCCGGAAAAGAGGAACGGCATGGCGCCCTGGTTGACCATAGTAGGAATCGGCGAAGACGGCTTCAGCGGCCTCGGCAAGCAAGCCCGGCGCGCCCTGCTGCACGCTGCCAGGGTGTTCGGCAGCCCGCGCCAGCTCGACCTGCTGCCCCATTGCCTGAAGGCCGAGCGCCTGACCTGGCCGAGCCCGTTCTCGCTGGCGCCGGTGCTGGTGCTGCGCGGCGAGCCGGTGTGCGTGCTGGCCAGCGGCGATCCGATGTTCTACGGCGTTGGCGCCAGCCTCGCGCGGCAAGTCCCGGCCGATGAGCTGAACGTGATTTCCGCGCCCTCCTCCTGCGCCCTCGCCGCCGCCCGCCTCGGCTGGCCGTTGCAGGACGTGGTCATGGTTTCCGTGGTCGCCCGTCCGCTGGCGCAACTCAACGCCCACCTCTACAGCGGTCAGCGCCTGCTGGTGCTGAGCAACGATGGCGACAGCCCCGCCGCGATCGCCGCATTGCTGCGCGAACGCGGCTTCGGCCCGAGCCAGTTGCAGGTGCTGGAACACCTGGGCGGCAGCGCCGAACGTCACCGGCAAGGCAGCGCCAGCGACTGGAATGAGCACGCTATCGCCGACCTTAATCTGGTCGCCATCGAATGCCGCGCCGACACCGACGCGCCGCGCCTGTCGCCCCTGGCCGGGCTGCCGGACAACGCCTTCCAGCATGACGGACAGATCACCAAGCGCGATGTCCGCGCCATCACCCTCGCCCGCCTCGCCCCGCAACCGGGCGAGTTGCTCTGGGACGTCGGTGCCGGCAGCGGCTCGATTGGCATCGAGTGGATGCGCGCGCACCCGGCGTGCCGCGCGCTGGCCATCGAGGCCGACGACGGCCGCCAGCAACTGATCGAACTCAACCGCGACGCCCTCGGCGTACCCGGCCTGCATCTGGTGCGCGGACGGGCGCCGGAAGCACTGCACGGACTGGAGCGCCCGGACGCGATCTTCATCGGCGGCGGCGTCACCGTGCCCGGCGTGCTGGAGCACTGCTGGGAGCAGTTGCGCCCCGGCGGCCGGCTGGTCGCCAACGCGGTGACCCTGCAAAGCGAAGTGCGCCTGATGGACTGGCGCGAACGCCACGGCGGTGAACTGACCCGCATTCATGTCGCCCAGGCCCAGCCGCTGGGCGGCTTCGACACCTGGCGCCAGGCGCTGCCGATCACCCTGCTCGACGCCATCAAGCATGCGTGACGAAACCGCCGAACAACCGGCGCCGCTGCGCAGCGGCCTGACCACCGGCAGTTGCGCCACCGCCACCAGCCTCGCCGCCGCGCGCCTGCTGTTGACCGGGCAAGCGCACGACGCGGTGGAAATCACCCTGCCCAAAGGCAAGCAGGTGCAGATGCGCCTGGAGTTCTGCCGCCTGCACGCGGCGGGCGCCGAGGCCGGCACGCTCAAGGACGCTGGCGACGACCCCGACGTGACCCACGGCGCCCTGCTCTATAGCCGCGTGCGCCTGCTGGACGAACCCGGCGTGCGCTTCGTCGCCGGCCAAGGCGTCGGCACCGTGACACGTCCCGGACTGGTGTTGACCGTGGGCGAGCCGGCGATCAACCCAGTGCCGCGGCGGATGATGACGGAGCACCTGACCCGCCTCGCGCAGGAATACAATTACCCCGGCGGTTTCGAGGTCACGGTGAACGTGCGAGACGGCGAAAACCTCGCGCTGAAAACCATGAACCCGCGCCTGGGCATTCTCGGCGGGCTGTCGATCCTCGGCACCAGCGGCATTGTCCGGCCCTTCTCCTGCTCGGCCTACATCGCCTCGATCCACCAAGGCATCGACGTCGCCAAGACCAACGGCTACGAACACATCGCCGCCTGCACCGGCAACGCCAGCGAAGACACCATGCGCCGTGTCTACGGCATGCCGGAAATCGCCCTGATCGAGATGGGCGACTTCGTCGGCGCGGTGCTCAAGCACCTGCGCAAGGTGCCGGTGGCGCGCCTGAGCCTGTGCGGTGGCTTCGGCAAGATCAGCAAACTGGCCGCCGGGCACATGGACCTGCACAGCCGCCATTCCAGCATCGACCTGCCGCAACTGGCGCAATGGGCCGCGGCGGTGGGCGCCGATGCGGCGCTGCAAGCGACCATCATTCAGGCCAATACCAGCCAGCAGGCCCTGGCCCTGGCCCACGCCGCCGGCGTGCCGCTGGGCGATGCGGTCTGCGCCCATGCCCTGGCTTTCGCCCGCAGCGTGGTGCCGGCGCAGGTGCAGGTCGAAGTGTTCGCCATCGACCGCCAGGGCGACATCGTCGGCAAGGCGGGTGTGCAATGAGCCGGCGCATCCTGCTGCTCGGCGGCGTCACCGAGGCCCTGCGCATCGCCCGCCAATTGGGGCCCGAGCACGTCTACAGCCTGGCCGGGATCGGCCGGGTGCCGGATGACCTGGCCTGCCAGGTGCGCGTCGGCGGTTATGGCGGCGCGGACGGCCTGGCCGCCTACCTGCGCGCCGAAGGCATCGACCTGCTGATCGACGCCACCCACCCCTACGCCGCGCAAATCAGCGCCAACGCCGCCCGCGCCGCGACCCTCGCCAGCATTCCCTGCTGGGCCCTGCGCCGCCCCGCCTGGCAGGCCCAGGCCGGCGACGATTGGCGCGAGGTCGCCGACTGGGCCGAACTGATCGCCGCACTGCACACCTTCCGCCGCCCGCTGTTCACCCTCGGCCGCGAACCGCTGCAACATCTGGATGAAATACCCGACCATCAGTTCTGGACCCTGCGCGCCCTCGACGCCTGCCCCGGCAACGACCGCTGCGAAGTAATCGGCGCCCGTGGGCCGTTCCTGCTGGACGACGAGCGGCAGCTGTTCGAACGCCGCCAGATCGATGTGCTGATCAGCAAGAACAGCGGCAGCGGCGCCACCGAACCGAAGTTGCAGGTGGCCCGCGAGCGCGGCGTGCCGGTGCTGATTCTCGGCCGTCCGGCACTGCCCGAGGTCGACCGTCACTTCACCGACCCGGCCGCGCTGCTCGCCGCGCTGGCTGACGGACACCTCCTGTAATAGGCCAGTGCACCACTCGGGTATTGCCAACACACCAGCAAGCGATTCCAATGCCTCATCCTTTTCCCTACGCAAGGCTGCGACTATGGAACTGCAATGGTGGATCTGGCTCGTTCTGGGCTTTGGCCTGATCTTGCTGGAACTGGTACTGCCCACCTTCTTCATCATCTGGTTCGGCATCGGCGCCGTGGCGGTCGGCGTGATCGCCGGGCTGGTGCCGGGCCTGTCCCTGGCCAGCGAGCTGATGATCTGGGTGGTGCTCTCGTCCCTCACCGTCGCCCTCTGGTTCAAGGTGTTCAAACCCCGCAAGGCGGACAACCGCTGGACCGCCGACGAAGTGATCGGCGAAGTCGGCCTGCTGACCGCGCCCGTCTCGGAATTCCAGAAAGGCCGCGTCCGTTTCCAGAAGCCGATCCTCGGCAATGAAGAGTGGGTCTGCATCGCCAACAGCGACATCGCCTCCGGCGAGCGGGTCCGCATCCTCGCGATCGAGGGCAACATCGTCCGGGTCGGCAAGGCCTGAAACCGTTTCAAGACACCATCAAAGGAAGAGAAATGTCATGACCAGTCTGATCATTACCGCCACCATCGCCCTGTTCGTCCTCATCACCGTGTTCAAGGGCGTACGCATCGTGCCGCAGGGCGAGGAATGGATCGTCGAGCGCCTGGGGCGCTACCACAACACCCTCAAGCCGGGCCTGAACATCCTCATCCCGTACATGGACGTGGTGGCCTACCGCCTGCCGACCAAGGACATCATCCTCGACGTGCAGCAGCAGGAAATCATCACCAAGGACAACGCGGTGATCGTCGCCAACGCCCTGTGCTTCGCCAAGGTGGTGGACCCGCAGAAAGCCGCCTACGGCGTGGTGAACTACGCCTACGCGGTTACCAGCCTGACCATGACCTCGCTGCGCGCCATCGTCGGCGCCATGGAACTGGACGAAGCGCTGTCCAGCCGCGAGCAGATCAAGGCGCGCCTGCGCGACGCGATGTCGGAGCAGACCGAGGACTGGGGCATCACCGTGCGTTCGGTGGAAATCCAGGACATCAAGCCCTCGCCGAGCATGCAGTCGGCCATGGAACGTCAGGCCGCGGCCGAGCGTGAGCGTAAAGCCGACGTGACCCGCGCCGAAGGCGCCAAGCAGGCGGCGATCCTCGAAGCCCAGGCGCGTCAGGAATCAGCCAAGCTCGATGCCGCCGCCCAGGTCAACCTGGCCGAGGCTTCGGCCCAGGCCATCACCCTGGTCAAGAACGCCGTGGGCAATGACGTGACCCCGGCCATGTACCTGCTGGGCGAACGCTACATCAGCGCCATGGAAAGCCTCGCGGCCAGCAACAACGCCAAGCTGGTGGTGTTGCCGGCGGATCTGCAAGAGGCGGTCAGGGGCATGCTGGGTCGGGCGAAGGCCTGACCTGCTGTGCAGGCCATCGCGACGGTTCGGCGCGATGGTCTGCGCAGTTGCTCCCACACCTTGCGAATCGACTGCGACACTTCATCACACCCCCATTTTTTACATCCCCGGGAGTTTCAGGCTAAATAGCCATCATTCGAATCCCACCGGATCAACCCATGCCCGCACACCGGCCCGCCCTTGCCTGGATCGCCTGCTTCGCAGTGCTGTTCAATCTGCTGGCGATGCCGTTGTCCGCCAACGCCGCCAGGGCGCCCGCCGAGCAACTGCTGTGGGGCGCCTTCTGTTCCACCGGCGGCACCAAGCTGATCGCCGTCTCCCTCGGCCAAGCCGACCCGCAAAACGACGATCACGCCGTGATGCAGCATTGCTGGTGCTGCTCCGGTGCCGCGCCCTTGCTGGCGTTGCCTGGCCAGGCGCCGCAACTGGTCCTGCCGACATACGCCTTCGCCACCCCGCTGGCCATCGCCCAGCCCACCCAGCCCACGCCCCGTGAGCTGTGGCCCTCGCTCAATCCCCGCGCCTCTCCCGTCGTTTGATTCACTACGCTGATACCTGCGAACAATTTGAATCGACCGGAGACTTTTCATGCTCAAGAACGTCCTGATGCTGGCTGCCCTGCTGCTGCCCGCCAGCTTCGCCAGTGCCCACGAATACACCAAGGGTGACCTGCATATCGCCCACCCGTGGTCGCTGCAACTGCCACCGAACGCACCCAACGTGGCGGCCTATTTCATCATCGACAACAAGGGCAAGGAGGACGACCGCCTGCTCAGCGTCGACACCCCAATCAGCGACCGCTCCGAGTTGCACGAACACGTGATGACCGGCGACGTGATGCGCATGCAGCAAGTCGCCAACGTCGCCGTGCCGGCGGGCGGCAAAGTGGTGTTCAGCCCGAGCGCCTACCACGTGATGATCATGCAGCCCAAGGACCGCAGCCTGCTCAGCGACGGCAAGCGCTTCCCGCTGACCCTGCACTTCGAAAAGGCCGGCGATATCACCGTCGACGTCGCGGTGCAGAAGCAGCCGCCTGAAGGCGGCGACGAGCACCAGCACCAGCACTGATCCCTGAGCGCCGCTCGCCATGAGCCTCGCCCGCACCGGACGCCACCGGCCCCCGCGCCCTGACCACAGGACACTGCGCGCGGGCTGGCTGAGCCTGTTCGCCATGCTGATGATCTTCATCGGACCGCTGGTTTCCCAGTCGATGCCGATGGATCACAGCACCGCCATGTCGATGAACATGGACATGGGCGCAGGCACGGACGACGCGGCGGGCCATCACGGCGAGGCGCACCATGGTGGCGGCGATTCGTCGCTGCACGTCATGTGGGAGAAGTGCGGCTATTGCAGCCTGTTCTTCCATTGCCCGGCACTGCCGCAGCAACTGAGCCTGCTCAACAGCGAGGCCGTCCCGGCCAGCCACCGTCTTGTCGTTCTACCCCGCCAGGGCCATCCGCGCCCGGCGTTCTTCCCCGGCGCCCGCAGCCGCGCGCCACCTTCCCGCAACGTCGTCTGAACATTCCGAAACAGCGCTCGTCACCGGCCTATCGCCGCGTGCGTGCGCACCTTCATGACTGATCGATGTTGGAAGACCTATGTCCAGCTCCACCCCTGTCTATCGTTTGTCCCTGCGCGGGACCATTGCGCTGCTGTGCGGCAGCCTCTTCGTTCCCGCGGCCCTGGCCGCGGAAACCGGCCACGAAGGCCATGACCACGGCCAGCCGGAACTCAGCCCCACGGTCATCACCGCCGTGGCGCCCAGTTCGCCGCTGACCGTGGTCACCAACCCCAAGGACCCGCGCCAGCCCGTGCCGGCCAGCGACGGTGCCGACTACCTCAAGACCATCCCCGGTTTCTCGGCGATCCGCTCCGGCGGCACCAACGGTGACCCGGTGCTGCGCGGCATGTTCGGCTCGCGGCTGAACATCCTCACCAACGGCGGCCTGATGCTCGGCGCCTGCCCGAACCGGATGGACGCGCCGACCTCCTACATTTCCCCGGAAACCTACGACCGCCTCACCGTGATCAAGGGCCCGCAAAGCGTGCAGTGGGGCCCGGGCGCGTCCGCCGGAACCATCCTCTTCGACCGCGAGCCGGAGAAATTCGGCGAGCTGGGCACCCGGGTCAACGCCAGCCTGCTGGCCGGCTCCAATGGCCGTTTCGACAAGGTGCTGGATGCCGCCGCCGGTGGCAGCCAGGGCTACGTGCGCTTCGTCGGCAACCAGTCGCGCTCCGACGACTATGAAGACGGCCATGGCGACACCGTGCCGTCGAAATGGGACAAGTGGAACGGCGACGTCGCCGTCGGCTGGACCCCGGACAGCGACACCCTGCTGGAGCTGACCGCTGGCCGCGGCGACGGTGAAGCACGCTACGCCGGACGCGGCATGGACGGTTCGCAGTTCAAGCGCGAAAGCCTCGGCCTGCGTTTCGAGAAATCCAATATCGGCGAGGTCTTCGACAAGCTCGAAGCGCAGGTCTACTACAACTACGCCGACCATGTGATGGACAACTACAGCCTGCGCACCACCTCCGGCACCGGGATGATGGCCGGCCCCATGGCCAGCAACGTCGACCGCCGCACCCTGGGCGCGCGCATCAAGGGCACCTGGCGCTGGGAGGACGTGACCCTGGTCAGCGGCATCGACGCGCAGACCAACGAACACCGCCAGCGCACCGGCATGGGCGTCAACACCTATGGCAACCAGCCCTGGACCAAGGACGCCGACTTCCACAACTACGGCGTGTTCGGCGAGCTGACCTGGGAACTGGACAGCCAGGACCGCCTGGTCAGCGGCGCGCGGCTGGACCGTGCCTCGGCCAAGGATTTCCGCAAGACCCGCGGTTCGGGAATGATGGTCATGCCCAATCCGACCGCCGGCAACACCCGCGCCGACACCCTGCCCAGCGGCTTCCTGCGCTACGAGCACGACCTGGTCGACGCACCGGCCACCGCCTACGTCGGCATCGGCCATGTGCAGCGCTTCCCCGATTACTGGGAGCTGTTCTCGCCGACCTTCGGCCCGGCCGGCTCGGTCAATGCCTTCGATGCGATCAAGCCAGAGAAGACCACGCAACTGGACTTCGGCATCCAGTACAAGACCGAAGACCTGGAAGCCTGGGCCTCGGGCTATATCGGCCAGGTCCGCGACTTCATCCTCTACGACTACACCGCCGGCACCAGCGTCTCCCGCGCCGGCAACGTCGACGCGCGGATCATGGGCGGCGAACTGGGTGTCGCCTATCAACTGACCAGCAACTGGAAAGCCGATGCGACCCTGGCCTACGCCTGGGGCAAGAACAGCAGCGACGGTTCGGCCCTGCCGCAGATGCCACCGCTGGAAAGCCGCCTCGGCCTGACCTACAGCGAATCCGACTGGAGCGCCGGCGCCCTGTGGCGGCTGGTCTCGGCGCAGAACCGCATCTCGGAAAACTACGGCAACATCGTCGGCAAGGACTTCGAGAAAACCGGCGGTTTCGGCGTGTTCTCGCTCAACGGCGCCTATCGTGTGAGCAAGAACCTCAAGCTCAGCGCCGGCGTCGACAACCTGTTCGACAAGGCCTACGCCGAGCACCTGAACCTGGCGGGCAATGCCGGCTTCGGCTACTCGGGCTTTGAACCGGTCAGCGAGCCGGGGCGTACGTTCTGGACCAAGGTCGACCTGAGTTTCTGATCTAACCCGGGCGCGGCCAGTCGCCGCGCCCACCACCTGGGAGCGCTCCATGAGCAAACCTTCGTTTTCCTTCTACAACCTGGCCTGGCGCTGGCATTTCTATGCCGGGTTGTTCGTGGCGCCGTTCATGATCCTGCTGGCCATCACCGGGATCATCTACCTGTTCAAGCCACAGCTCGATCCGCTGATGTACCGCTCGTTGATGGTGGTCGAGGCCGGTCACCACCGGCATGGCGCCGACCACCTGCTGCACACCGTGAAGGCCGCTTATCCACAGGGCCAGGTCAGCCAGTACCTGCCGGCGCCGGCCGCCGACCGCAGCGCACAGTTCGTGGTCAAGGACGGCGGGCAGGAGCTGAACGTCTTCGTCGATCCGTACACCGGCGCGCTGCTCGGCGCGCAGGATGCCAAGAGCAACCTGCAAGCCGTGGCCCGCGCGCTGCACGGCGAACTGATGATCGGCACCACGGGCGACCGCCTGGTGGAACTGGCCGCTGGCTGGGGCATCGTCCTGGTGGTGTCCGGCCTGTATCTGTGGTGGCCGCGGGGCGGGCGAATGGCCGGCGTGTTGTGGCCGCGCCTGAGCACCCGCGGGCGTCTGCTCTGGCGTGACCTGCATGCGGTCAGCGGTTTCTGGGGTTCGCTGGTCCTGCTGCTGATGCTGCTCAGCGGCATGACCTGGACCGGCTTCTGGGGCAAGCAATACGCCGACCTGTGGAACCGCTTTCCGGCAGCGATGTGGAACGAGGTGCCGACCTCAGACCAGGAAGCCCGCACCCTCAACACCGCCGCCCGCCAGACCGTGCCCTGGGCGGTGGAAAACACCCCGATGCCGCAGTCGTCCGGTGCCCATGCCGAGCACCAGGGGCACATGGCGATGGACAACGCCCCGGCTGCGCCGCAGGTCAGCCTGCAACAGGTCGAGGAGCTGGCCAACCAACGCGGCGTCGAACCCGGCTACAGCATCACCCCGCCGACCACGGCCAGCGGCGTGTTCACCATCGCCGTATTCGCCGACGACCCGCGCAACGACGCCACCCTGCATGTCGATCAATACACCGGCAAGGTACTGGTGGACGTGCGCTGGAAAGACTACAGCCCGGTGGCCCGGGCCACGGAACTGGGGGTCATGCTGCATGAAGGCAAGATGTTCGGCTGGTTCAACCAGATGCTGATCCTGCTGATCTGCCTGATGGTATTGCTGGGCTCGGTCAGCGGCCTGGTGATGTGGTGGAAACGCCGCCCCGAAGGCGGCCTCGGCGTACCGCCCCTGCGCCACGACCTGCCACGCTGGAAGACCGCCACTGTGGTCATGCTGGTGCTGGGCGTAGCGTTTCCGCTGGTGGGGGTGTCGATGCTGGTGGTGTGGGGGTTGGACAAAGTGTTCGGGAGGCGGTTGTTGACGGCGCGGGTTTGAGATCCCGACCGCTGAAAACCTTGTAAACCTGTTTTTTGATCTGTTAACCATCTTGGATTACATTGCAAAAACGGGTTTACAAGGTCATTCAATATGCCAGCTCTTCGTGACGACATCAGACTCTACGTTGGCTCCTTGCTGAATGCGGAAGTCCAGTTGAAAACCGCTTCAGTAGCCAAGCTTCCCTTTCACATCAGGGATACCTACACGCTGGCTGACCTGACCTTACGGCTAGGCAGCAAATCGGGCCCCTCGCTATCGATGCTTCTGCTGCTGTCCCGCGAAGATGCATACCCTGGCGCAGTGACGCTGCGCAAACACATCCAGCAGGTCCAGAAAGCCACCGACAAGGTGGTCGTCTACGCCTGTAAATCGCTCTCGTCCGCTGACCGACGAAGCCTGATTACTCACCACCTCAACTTCATCCAGCCCGGCTCACAGATGTTCATCCCGGAACTGGCAATGGATCTGCGCGAGCACGTTCGCAAACGCAGAAACGAGCAAGAGGTGTCCACCCTGCTTCCGGCGACTCAAGCGATGCTGCTGGGCCGTCTGTATGAGGGATGGGACAGTGACAGCCTCTACACCTCCAGCGCAATCATGGGCAATTTCGAGTACAGCCGAGTCACGCTTTCCAAAGTGATCGATCAACTACTGGCACTGAACATCATTGAGGCCGCTCAACGCCGCGGAGTAACCAACGTCTACTCGTTCACCGCCGACCCGGCCACGGTGTTCAAAAGTACCCGCCAATGGATGCGCTCGCCGGTAAAACGAACAATCCCGATCGACAGACCGCTTCATATCAGCGACGGCTTGTTTCTGGCGGGTGAAACGGCACTCGCCAGCTACACGCTACTGGCCGGGCCGGCACAGCCGGTGTACGGCATGATCCGAAACACCTTCGATTTGATGCTGAAAGAGAAGGCATTCAAGGTAGCCGACTCGGTGGACGACGTCAGAGCATGGGTGGAAATCTGGTCCTACCGAAGCCTCACGATAGAAAACGAGATCGCGGACCAGGCCTCCTTGTTACTCAGCCTGGAGGACAGTCCGGATGAGCGTGTGCAAATAGCGCTGGATGCAATCAGGGAAGAGGTCGCATGGCTGGGATCAGAGGGTTAGACATTTTCGGACAGCATTTCAGGGCCTGGCGCGACCAATACGTCTTGATTGGCGGTGTTGCTTCCTGGCTGACGATGGATGAAGCCGGTCTGCCATTCCGGGCGACCAAGGACCTGGACATCGTTCTGGTCATCGAGGCACTGAACGCAGAATTCGTTGGCCACTTCTGGGACTTCATCAAGGCCGGTGATTACCAGATACGTCAGATCGGTGGCGAACGCCCCGTCTTTTATCGGTTTCAAAATCCCGGTAACGACGCCTACCCGGTACAACTGGAATTGTTTTCCCGCGCACCTGAAGGTCTGGAACACCCACAGAACGCCACGCTGACACCGATACCGACAGACGAATCGGTATCAAGCCTGTCCGCGATCCTTCTTGAAGAGCCCTACTACGCATTCCTCCTGGAGGGTCGGCAACACAATGAGGAGGTGACTTTCATTGGCGCTGACAGGCTTATCCCGCTCAAGGCACATGCCTGGCTCAACCTCTCGGCACGAAGGCAAGACGGTGTACAGATCGACAGCAAGACCATCCGCAAACACCGCAACGATGTACTGCTGTTAAGCGGTCAATTGACGGATGAGCCCATCGAATTGCCAGCCCGGATCAAGAACGATATGAGGGCATTTCTTCATCGATTGGCGGAAGAAGCACCTGACCTCAAGGCGATCGGTCTAAAAGGGGCAATCGGGGATCATATCGAGCGCCTGTCGTCTAGTTTCGGGCTCAAGCCATAAGAAAACCGAGGCGTCCGCAAGACGCCAGCTTCATCTTCGCTCAAGCGCATGCCCCTAAAGTCGAGTCACTTTGCCGCGTCTAGGTTGCGGGTTTGCGTGTTAGCCTACCCGCCGCTTCACGCACAAGAAGACTGCAATTTATGGAATGCATGCAATGAATCAAGACCTCACAAAGGACTCGCAGGAACACCACCTGCAACGCAACCTCACCAACCGCCACATCCAGTTGATCGCCATCGGCGGTGCCATCGGCACCGGTCTGTTCATGGGGTCGGGCAAGACCATCAGCCTCGCCGGCCCGTCGATCATTTTCGTCTACATGATCATCGGCTTCATGCTGTTCTTCGTCATGCGGGCGATGGGCGAGTTGCTGCTGTCGAACCTCAACTACAAATCCTTCATCGATTTTTCCGCCGACCTGCTGGGCCCCTGGGCCGGTTACTTCACCGGCTGGACCTACTGGTTCTGCTGGATCATCACCGGCATCGCCGATGTGATCGCGATCGCCGCGTACTCACAGTTCTGGTTCCCCGACCTGCCGCAATGGATACCGGCGCTGGCCTGTGTCGGCGTGCTGCTGTCGCTGAACCTGATCACCGTGAAGCTGTTCGGCGAGATCGAGTTCTGGTTCGCGATGATCAAGATCGTCGCCATCCTCGGCCTGATCGGCACCGGCCTGTACATGGTGTTCAGCGGCTTCCAGTCGCCCACCGGGAACACCGCCAGCTTCGCCCACCTGTGGAATGACGAGGGCATGTTCCCCCACGGACTGATGGGCTTCTTCGCCGGGTTCCAGATCGCCGTGTTCGCCTTTGTCGGCATCGAGCTGGTCGGCACCACCGCCGCCGAAGCCAAGGACCCGGAGCGCACCCTGCCACGGGCGATCAACTCCATCCCGCTGCGGATCATCATGTTCTACGTTTTCGCCCTGATCGCCATCATGGCGGTGACCCCATGGCGTGACGTGGTGCCGGGCAAGAGCCCGTTCGTGGAACTGTTCATCCTCGCGGGCCTGCCGGCCGCCGCGGCGGTGATCAACTTCGTGGTGCTGACGTCCGCCGCCTCGTCGGCCAACAGCGGCGTGTTTTCCACCAGCCGCATGCTGTTCGGCCTGGCCCAGGAAGGCGACGCGCCCAAGGCGTTCGAAAAGCTCTCCAGCCGTGACGTGCCGGCCAACGGCCTGTATTTCTCCTGCACCTGCCTGCTGCTCGGCGCCGCGCTGATGTACGTGATCCCGGACCTGGTGGAGGCCTTTACCCTGGTCACCACCGTCTCGGCGATCCTGTTCATGTTCGTCTGGTCTCTGATCCTGCTGTCGTACCTGAAGTACCGCACGCACCGCGCCGCGCTGCATGCGGCGTCGAAGTACAAGATGCCTGGCGGTCGCTTCATGTGCTGGGCGTGCCTGGTGTTCTTCGCCGCGATCCTGGTGCTGTTGAGCTTCGAGAGCGACACCCGCCAGGCGCTGATCGTCACGCCGTTGTGGTTCGTGTTGCTGACCGTGACCTACCAGTTCGTGCGCAACAGGCGCCATCCGCGCACTGCCGTGCGAGGCAACTGATAACGTTATCGAAGGGGCCATTCGGCCCCTTCTTCTCGCCTCATTGCTGTGCATCGAATTGATGCGTGGCACCAGTCTGGCTCCTGTCCCTGGGACCGCGCTGCGGTCCATCGCGAGCAAGCTCGCTCCTACAGGGCACCCCCCAACCCACGGTCTAGCGCCTCTCCTTGTAGGAGCGAGCTTGCTCGCGATGCCCCCAAAACCCCACCGTCTCCGTCTTGTACACAAGACGGCACACCACTTGCAAAAGCCCTTTCCGCGAGTCGCCAACACCCAAGAACTCAACGGAGAGAGAGCACCATGAAGCGTCGTAGTCTGATCAAGGCCTTTACCCTCAGTGCATCCATTGCCGCGATGGGCATGAGCTGGACCCTGCAGGCCGCCGAGACCATCAAGGTCGGCATCCTGCATTCGCTGTCGGGCACCATGGCGATCTCCGAAACCTCGCTCAAGGACATGGCCCTCATGACCATCGAGCAGATCAACGCCAAGGGCGGCGTCAACGGCAAGATGCTGGAAGCGGTGGTGGTAGACCCGGCGTCGAACTGGCCGCTGTTCGCCGAGAAGAGCCGGCAATTGCTGACCCAGGACAAAGTGGCCGTGGTGTTCGGCTGCTGGACCTCGGTGTCGCGCAAGTCGGTGCTGCCAGTGTTCGAAGAACTCAACGGGCTGCTGTTCTACCCGGTGCAGTACGAAGGTGAAGAGATGTCGCCGAACGTGTTCTACACCGGCGCGGCGCCGAACCAGCAGGCCATTCCGGCGGTGGAATACCTGATGAGCGAAGAAGGCGGCGCGGCCAAGCGCTACTTCCTGCTCGGCACCGACTACGTCTACCCGCGCACCACCAACAAGATCCTGCGCGCCTTCCTGCATTCCAAAGGCGTGGCCGACAAGGACATCGAAGAGGTCTACACCCCGTTCGGTCACGCCGATTACCAGACCATCGTCGCGAACATCAAGAAGTTCTCCGCCGGCGGCAAGACCGCGGTCATCTCCACGGTCAACGGCGACTCCAACGTGCCCTTCTACAAAGAACTGGCCAACCAGGGCCTGAAAGCCACAGACGTTCCGGTGGTGGCGTTCTCGGTGGGCGAGGAAGAACTGCGCGGCATCGACACCAAGCCGCTGGTCGGCCATCTGGCGGCGTGGAACTACTTCGAGTCGGTGGAGAACCCGGTCAACACCCAGTTCGTGTCCGACTGGAAAGCCTACGCCAAGGCCAAGAACCTGCCGGGCGCGGACAAGGCCGTGACCAACGACCCGATGGAAGCCACCTACGTCGGCATCCACATGTGGGCGCAGGCGGTCGAGAAAGCCAAGTCCACCGATGTCGACAAGGTCCGCGCAGCGCTGGCCGACCAGAGCTTCAAGGCGCCGTCCGGCTTCACCCTGACCATGGACAAGACCAACCACCACCTGCACAAGCCGGTGATGATCGGCGAGATCCAGGACGACGGTCAGTTCAACGTGGTCTGGCAAACCGAGGCGCCGCTGCGGGCCCAGCCGTGGAGCCCGTTCATTCCGGGTAACGACAAGCGGCCGGATTATGCGGTGAAGGGCAACTGATACAGCCCCCATCGCGAGCAAGCTCGCTCCTACACTCGCCACGCCTTATCCGTAGGAGGGTGCGTTGAC
>NZ_JANLOA010000136.1:0-68565 GCF_025466035.1 Pseudomonas sp. 20P_3.2_Bac5
GAGGTTGCTCGATATAGCTCACCTGGGCCGCTGGCCCCATCGCGAGCAAGCTCGCTCCTACAGGACCCACAACCATAACGACAACACGGTGGAGGCACGGGCATGGACGACGGCTTTCAGGTGCGCCTGGCCAGTGGCGAAAGCTTCCGGGTGCAGCCGCAGGAATCGCTGCTCGGCGCCATGGAGCGCCAGGGCCGGCATTGCATCGAGGTCGGTTGCCGCGGCGGGGGCTGCGGCGTGTGCAAGATCCGCGTGCTCGAAGGCGAGGTCCATCGCGGCCCGACCAGCGCCGCGCGGGTCACCCCCGAAGAACGCGAGCAGGGCTATGCGCTGGCCTGCCGGACTTATCCGCGCAGTGACCTGCTGATTGAACAGACGGCTGACCCGGTACGCCGGGTCGCCAGGTGAATTCATAACAACGACAACAGGTGTTCATCATGAAGAAAGGCGTATTGCGTCCCGGCCACGTCCAGTTGCGGGTATTGGACATGGCCCAGGCACTGGAGCACTACATCAACCTGCTCGGTCTGATCGAGACCGGGCGTGACGAGCGGGGCCGGGTCTACCTCAAGGCCTGGACCGAAGTGGACAGATTCTCCGTGGTGCTGGTGGAAGCCGACGAGGCCGGCATGGATTTCATGGCCTACAAGGTGAGCGACGAAGCGACCCTGGAAACCCTCGAAGGCGAGCTGCGCGCCTGGGGCTGCACGGTGCGCAACCTGCCCGCCGGCGACCTGCTGGGCTGCGGGCGGCGGGTGCAGTTCGACCTGCCGTCCGGGCATGTCTTCGAGCTGTACGCGGACAAGGAATACACCGGCAAGTGGGGCGTCTCCGACTTCAACCCGGAAGCCTGGCCTCGCGGCCTGAAAGGCATGCGCGCCGTGCGTTTCGACCACTGCCTGCTGTACGGCGGCGAGCTGCAGGCCACCTACGACCTGCTGGTCCAGGTGCTCGGTTTCTACCTCGCCGAGCAAGTGGTGGACGACCAGGGCAACCGCATTGCCCAGTTCATGAGCCTGGCGACCAAGGCCCACGACGTCGCGTTCATCCAGCACGCCGAGCAGGGCCGCCTGCACCACGTGTCGTTCTACCTGGAAACCTGGGACGACGTGCTGCGCGCCGCCGACCTGATCTCCATGACCAATTCGTCGCTGGACATCGGCCCGACCCGCCACGGCCTGACCCACGGCAAGACGGTGTACTTCTTCGACCCGTCCGGCAACCGCAACGAGGTGTTCGCCGGGGGTGACTACAACTACCCGGACCACAAGCCGCAGACCTGGTCGGCGGATGAACTGGGCAAGGCGATCTTCTACCACGACCGCATCCTGAACGAACGCTTCCTGACCGTACTGACCTGAGGACTGTCCCCATGCAAGAGATCAAGCATTTCATCGACGGCGCCTATGTCGCCTCGGCCAGCGGCCGTACCTTCGACAAGCTCGACCCGAGCACCGGCGAGGTCTTCGCCAAGGTCCATGAAGCCGGCGAAGCGGAAGTGGACGCCGCCGTGCGCGCCGCCCGCGCCGCCCTCACAGGCCCTTGGGCGCGGATGAGCGTGGCCGAGCGCGGAGCGATCCTGCACAAGGTCGCCGACGGCATCCTCGCCCGTTTCGAGGAATTCCTCGCCGCCGAGTGCCGCGACACCGGCAAGCCGCGCTCGCTGGCCAGCCATATCGACATCCCGCGCGGCGCGGCCAACTTCAAGGTGTTCGCCGACTCGGTGAAGAACGTCGCCGCCGAGACCTTCGAAATGGATACCCCCGACGGCACGGGCGCGCTGAACTATGCGGTGCGGCGCCCGCGGGGTGTGATCGGGGTGATCAGCCCGTGGAACCTGCCGCTGCTGCTGATGACCTGGAAAGTCGGCCCGGCGCTGGCCTGCGGCAACACCGTGGTGGTCAAACCGTCGGAAGAAACCCCGAGCACCGCCGCGCTGCTGGGTGAAGTGATGAACGCCGCCGGCGTGCCCAAGGGCGTGTACAACGTGGTGCAGGGCCTGGGCGGCAATTCCGCGGGCGCGTTCCTCACCGCGCACCCGGATGTCGACGCCTTCACCTTCACCGGCGAAACCGGCACCGGGGAAACCATCATGCGCGCCGCGTCTCACGGTGTGCGCCCGGTGTCGCTGGAGCTGGGCGGCAAGAACGCCGGGATCGTCTTCGCCGACTGCGACCTGGACAAGGCGGTGGAAGGCACGCTGCGCTCGGTGTTCGCCAACAGCGGCCAGGTCTGCCTGGGCACCGAGCGCCTGTATGTGCAGCGGCCGGTGTTCGACGCCTTTGTCGCACGCCTCAAGGCCGGCGCCGAAGCGTTGGTGATCGGCGCCCCGGATGACCCGAAAGCCACCCTCGGGCCGCTGGTCAGCCTGACCCACCGCGAGAAGGTCCTGTCCTATTACCAGCAGGCCCGCGACCAGGGCGCGACCGTCATCACCGGCGGCGGCGTGCCGGACATGCCGGCGGCGCTGGCCGGCGGTGCCTGGGTGCAGCCGACGATCTGGACCGGGCTGCCGGACGATTCGTCGGTGGTCACCGAGGAAATCTTCGGCCCGTGCTGCCACATCCGTCCGTTCGACAGCGAGGACGAAGCCGTCGCCCTGGCCAACGACACCCACTACGGCCTCTCGGCCACGCTGTGGACGGAGAATCTTGGCCGTGCCCACCGCGTCGCCGGGCAACTGGAGGCGGGGATCATCTGGGTCAATAGCTGGTTCCTGCGTGACCTGCGCACCGCCTTCGGCGGCAGCAAGCAGTCGGGCATCGGCCGCGAAGGCGGGGTCCATTCGCTTGAGTTCTACACCGAGCTCAAGAACATCTGCGTGAAACTCTGAGGCGCCCATGAACGGCAAGAAACTCTATATCTCTGACGTCACCCTGCGTGACGGCAGCCATGCCATCCGCCATCAGTACACCCTCGACAACGCCCGGGACATCGCCCGGGCACTGGACACGGCCAAGGTCGATTCCATCGAGGTGGCCCACGGTGACGGCCTGCAAGGCTCCAGTTTCAACTACGGCTTCGGCCGCCATTCCGACCTCGAATACATCGAGGCGGTGGCCGACGTGGTCCGCCACGCGAAGATCGCCACGCTGCTGTTGCCGGGGATCGGCACCGTCCACGACTTGAAGGCCGCCTACGACGCCGGCGCGCGGGTGGTGCGCGTCGCCACCCACTGCACCGAGGCGGACGTGTCCCGCCAGCACATCGAATACGCCCGCGAGCTAGGCATGGACACCGTCGGTTTCCTGATGATGAGCCACATGATCCCCGCCGAGCAGTTGGCGGCGCAGGGCAAGCTGATGGAGAGCTACGGCGCGCAGTGCATCTACATGGCCGACTCCGGTGGCGCGATGAACATGCAGGACATCCGCGAGCGCATGCGCGCCTTCAAGGCGGTGCTCGACCCGCAAACCCAGACCGGCATGCACGCCCACCACAACCTCAGCCTCGGCGTGGCCAACTCCATCGTCGCCGTGGAGGAGGGCTGTGATCGCATCGACGCCAGCCTCGCCGGCATGGGCGCGGGCGCCGGCAACGCGCCGCTGGAAGTGTTCATCGCCGCCGCCGAGCGCCTGGGCTGGAACCACGGCACCGACCTCTACACCTTGATGGACGCGGCGGACGATCTCGTCCGGCCGCTGCAAGACCGCCCGGTGCGGGTCGACCGGGAAACCCTCGGCCTGGGTTACGCCGGGGTCTACTCCAGCTTCCTCCGGCATGCCGAGGCCGCCGCCGCGCGCCACGGCCTGAAGACCCTGGACATCCTGGTGGAGTTGGGCAAGCGGCGCATGGTCGGCGGTCAGGAAGACATGATCGTCGACGTGGCGCTGGATCTCATGAAAAAGGCCGGTTGAGGCCAACGGGAAACGCACATGAACAACAAGAACAATATCGATGTGGCCGTTGTAGAAAACCCCGGGGCGGCCGCCGTGCCGTCCCGCCAACCGCTGACCGGCCTGCTCGGGCTGGCGCTGGTGGTGCTGGTGTCGTGCTTGGCGATCGGCAGCGTCAGCGCCGGATTTTTTGCCACCTGGGCGACGTTCTTCCTGGTCTGTTGCGTGCCGCCGCAAATCGTTTTGGCGATGGTCTGGCGCAACCAGTATCCGGGCTGGCTGAACGGGCTGGGCCAGCCGTGGCGGGGGCTCGCGCAACTGGCGCTGACCTTGCTCGCGGCGGCGCTGATCGCCAGCCTGGTATTCGTCACCCAGGCGCAACAGGTCGGGCCGCCGACGCCGTTCACCCTGATGTACGTGATCTTCTGCGTGCTGGTGACCTTCTGGCTGGTGCTGGTCTGGGAATGCTGGCCGCTGGCGGCGCTCGTGCGTCAGCCGTTGACGCTGGGGTTGGGCATTCTCGTCGTGGCGTACTTGCTGGGCTACGGGCTGTTCAGCCTGCTGTTCGACTTCTCGGCCCTGGCCGGCGCGCCGTTCTACCTTGACCGCCTCGACCCGCACGGCGCGCTGCCGGCGCTGGAGATACTGGCGTTCTCGGTGACCACCGTGGCCGTGACCTTCGCCTGCCTGTTGCTGGGTTTCTGGCCGGTGTCGCGGATCAGCGGACAACCCTGGGCCGGGCTCGCCCGCAGCGTCTGGGTGCTGCTGGTCAGCGCTGCGCTGTACTTCGCCGGCACTCGCGGGCTGGGCATCGAGCCGGTGCCGTTCATGGCTCGCGGGGCGATTGCCTTGCTGTTCGGGGTGCTGGTGCCGCTGCTGATGTTCGAGGGGCAGTTATTCGCCGGTCGGCCAGGGCGCGGCGTGCTGCAACTGCTGGTGGCGATTGTCGCCGGCGCGCTGCTGTCGTCGCTGTATTGGGCGTTGGCGCCGTGGCTCAGCGGACCGCTGGACAGCGGCGCGCCAGGTTACGCGAGGGAGTTCTGGCTGGCCTCGGCCTTGCTGGCGCTGACCTTCCCGCTGCTGGTGGTGCTCAGCCAGTTCCTCGATTTCTGGCCGCTGCGCCGGCGCTGATTTCCCGCTTTCCCATTTTTTCCTGAACGCCGTGGCGCACAGCCGCGCGGCTTGCGCGTGGGCGGCGTTCGCCTTGAATAAAGGACTCACCTCATGAACAACAAGATCCTGATCGCTGTTTCTGCATCGCTGCTGAGCGTGGCTACGTCGGGCTGGGCCACCGAGGGCGGTGGCTCGTCGTACCCGATGGGCGCGGAAAACTACATGTCCGGCGCCTTGCCGCCGCCGGGCTGGTACGCCCAGGTCTATGCCCAGCACTACGCGGCGGACGACCTGATGGGCAACGACGGCCACGCGCTGCCGCTGGACTTCCGCCTGCGCGCCAACGTTGTCGCACCGCGCCTGGTGTGGGTCACCCAGGAAACCGTGTTGGGCGGCAGCCTGGCGTTCCAGGCCATCGCTCCGCTGGTAGACCTGAGCGTGACCGTCAACGGCAACCGCGACCACCGTCGCGGCCTCGGCGATGTGATCTTCGGCCCGGCGCTGGGCTACCACTACAGCGAAAAATTCCATGCCGTGTACGCGCTGGACATCATCGCCCCGACCGGCAGCTACGACCGCGACCGCCAGACCAATATCGGCCGCAACTACTGGGTGGCCGAACCGGTGGCGGCGTTCAGCTATGTCGACCCAAACGGGCCGAACCTGGACCTGAAACTGATGTACGACTTCAACGGCCGCAACCGCGATACCGACTACCGCTCCGGGCAGGAAGCGCATGCCGACTACGCACTGGGCTGGGGCTTGGGCAATGGCTGGGTGGTGGGGGTTGGCGGGTATATCTACCAGCAGGTCACCGATGACCGCCAGCATGGTGATCGGGTCGAGGACAACAAGGGCAAGGCGTTCGCGATCGGGCCGTCGATCAAGTACAGCGATGCCTCGGGGTGGTTCATCACCGCCAAGTGGCAGCATGAAACCGATGTGCGCAATCGGCCTGAGGGGGATGCGTACTGGCTGAAATTGACGATGCCGTTGTAGAGAGCCGAGGCTTTCGCGACGGTTCGGGGCGCCGAACCATCGCGAAGTCGTCACTGTATGCCTACCGTCCAGGGTGCATATTCCAACGAAAACATCCCCTGCGCTTTCCCCGGTTCAAACCCCGGCATCTGGCTGAGGTCAAGCTTCATGCAGGCGCTGTTGAGCCGGCTTTGCAGGTCGCCGTCCAGCTTGAAGTCGTTTGGCCGCACTTCAGCGGGGATCAGGTACACCAGGCAACCGGTGGTCTTGCCCTTGGCGTCGGCCTGGTAGCTGGCCACCGCCACGCCAACGCTGTTCACCCGCTCGTTGCCGAGCAATTGCTTGCGGAAGAACGCGCGTTGCGCATTTTGCTGCAACCATGGCGCGGGCTGTGTGCTGCTGAAAGACACGCCTACCGGGGCAACCACTTCGACCTGGCCTTTTTCGTCGTACAGCGCGTCCGGCGCTGGGGGGAAGATCGCCCGCGAGCATTGCTGTTCGATGAACTGATCAAACGCCGCGCGGTTGGTGAACGGTATTTGCCCGGACATGCCTTGCGCCACTTTGGGACTGGCCGGCAAGGTCTCGCAGGCGACCGCGCGCCCTTCGCGGTTGACGATCAGACGCAGGCGCGTGGTGCCCACCTGATCCTGCAGAACGTTGTTGGCGATGGTCCGGCGCAGCGCGGTCTGGAAATCGCTCTGGAATTGCTGCATCACTTTCGGATCGACCTCCACCTTGGGTTTATCGGGGGAGGTGCTGCAAGCGCTGAGCAGCGTCAGGCCAAGGGTGAGGGGAATAAGGGCGGGGCGGTAGAAGCGGGACAGGCTGTTCGACACGAAACATCCTTGATAAGTGCGCGGAAACGGTTGTGCAGGATACCTGTTTTTGCGGCCCATGGCTGGCCATGGACCGCTAGCCGATCCTTCACACCTCCAGCACCTGCGGGCTACCGCTTTCCACTACGAAGCGCTTGAGGGTCGAAACGCTGGCATGCGGGTCAAGCCGGTCCGAAATCGCCTGCATCTTCACCTCCAGCCGCTCCCGGTTCAGGTCCAGCGACAGGTAGCCTCGCGGCCGGCTGTCGTAGAAGCGAATCTGTGGATTGGCCGGCAGGATCGACTGGATCGCCTCGTAGCTCGGCCCGTTGGAGGTGATGGAGGTGCCGACGAATTCCGCCGCCACCAGCCGCGACGCCGGGTCTTCCGGGCGTTCGTACAGATGGTTGGCCCAGAACGAGTGATAGTCACCGCTAAGTACCACCGGGTTGGCCACGCGGCTGTCGCGCAGGTTTTCGATCAGGCGGCCACGGGCAGCCTGGTAGCCGTCCCAGTTGTCGGTCCAGTAGCGTGCTTCGCCGCTGTCCGGGCGCTGTGCGCGCAACGGTGCCACCAACAGGTTCTGCGCCAGCAGGTTCCAGCGTGCGTCGCTGCGCTTGAGGCCGTCGTACAGCCAGCGCTCCTGCTCGAAGCCGAGCAAGGTGCGTTTGGGATCGGCGAGGTCGAGGCAGCTTTCCACTTCCATATGACCCTTGCCGAAGGCCGGCGCCTGATAGCACGGTTGTTTCGAGCGGTACTGACGGCCGTCCAGCACCGGCAGGCTGGCCAGATCGCCCCAGGCGAAGCGGCGGTAGATCAGCGGGCTGCCATTGCTGCCCAGCCGTGGTCGGCGCAACGGCAGGTTTTCCAGGAACGCCTGATAGGCCGCGGCGCGACGTTGCTGGAAACGGGCCACGTTGATGGCCGGGTCTTTGGAGTAGACCGACGAATAATCGTCCTGCACTTCATGGTCGTCCCACGTGGCGATCCACGGTGCGGCCGCGTGCAATTGCTGCAAGTCCGGGTCGCTGTGGTGCAGGGCGTAGCGGTAGCGATAGCCGGCAAGGTCGGTGGCTTCCGGCGCGTTGTACGAGCGGGCCAGCCCCGGTGTGCCGGGGGCGTTGCTGTACTCGTAGATGTAGTCGCCGAGAAACAGCACGAGGTCCGGCCGTTCCTCGGCCATGTGCCGATAGGCGCTGAACAGGCCGCGCTCGTAATGGGCGCAGGAGGCCACGCCGATGCGCAAGCGCTCGGCCGGCGCACCCAGCGCCGGCAGGGTCAGCGCCCGACCGCTTGGGCCGCGCTCGCCGAGGGCGATAAAGCGGTACCAGTACTCGCGTCCGGGAGCCAGCCCACGCAGTTCGACATGCACGGTATGGCCGTTGAGCGCCAGGGCTTGCGTACGACCGCGCTGGGCGATGCGGCGGAAATCCGGGTCGAGCGCGACTTCCCAGTCCACCGGAATGCTCGACGGCAGGTTCTGCTCGTTGCCGGGAACGGGCAGTCCCGCACTGAGGCGGGTCCAGATGACGAAGCCGTCCGGCCAGGGATCGCCGCTGGCGACCCCCAGGCTGAAAGGCGTGCTCACGCCGGCCAAGGCCCGGCCATAACGCAGCAGCAAAGGCGCCGCGGCGACGCCGGCCAGCAGGCGCAAGGCCTGCCGGCGGTGCAGATCACGGGTCATGAGTTCTCCTCAGAAGCTGTAGCCGGCCTGGACGCCGACCGAGCGCGGATCGCCGGGGGTGGCCATTTGCGCGTTGGAGAGGAACGAGCCGTGGTACAGGTCGTATTTCTTGTCGAACAGGTTGCGTGCCCACAGCGCCACCGACCAGTTGCCGCCCACCGGTTTCAGGCCGAGACGGGCGTTGGCCAGCCAATACGCCTCGGTGGTGGTGCCGTTACTGCCGGCGATGCTGTCGTGGTACGAGTAATCGCTCTGGGCGCTGAGGATGAAGCCGGGAATCTCCCAGACATACTCCACCTGGCCGCCGTAGCTGGTTTCGGGGAAGTTGCTCAGGCTGGAACCGGAAAAGTCGGTGAACACCGGGTAGGCAAAATTGACCGCGCGGGTGGCGGTGCTGTTGAGCCCTTCGTAGTCGATGTACTTGCCTTTCTTGGTGCCGAAGTACTGGCCGATGGTCAGGCCCGCCAGGGGTTCCCATTGCAGCTCCAGCTCGTAGCCGTAGATCTTCGACTTGGGAATATTCACCAGGCGGCCGACGTTACCCACCTGCTGGCTGATCCACACCTGCGACTGGTATTGCTGGTCACGGTAGTCGTAATAGAAAGCCGCCGCGTTGAGGCGCAGGGTGTTGCTCAGGTCGCTCTTGAAGCCCACTTCATAGGCCAGCAGTTTCTCCGGTTTGACCGGGGCGATCTGCTCGACATAGCTGGAGTTGTAGGCGGTGAAGCCACCGGACTTGATGCCGCGGCTGACGGTGGAATAGACCAGGGTCGAGGGCGTCAGTTGATATTCCAGACCGAGCTTCCATGAGGTTGAGTTGCTGTCCAGGTCGCTGTCGGCGGCGGGGAAGGTGCTCGGCCCGTAGCTGTAGGCGCCGTTGTTGACCAGGATACGCCGCGTGCTGAAGTCGTTCAGTTCGCGGTTTTCCTTTTCCTGACGCAGGCCGACGATCAGCTTGAGGTCATCGGTCAGGCGGTAGTCGCCCTGGGCGAACACGCCGTAGGTGCGCGAGCGCTGGCCGTAGGAGGTGAAGGTGCCATAGCCGAGGTTGGCGCTGAAGTCGGAGTAGAACTCTTCGTCCAGGCGGTCCTTGGCGAAATACAGGCCGGTCTGCCAGTTGAAGCGCTCGTTGCCGTGGGAGGCCAGGCGCAACTCCTGGGAAAACACCTCGACCTGGGAATCGAAGAACTCGTCGGATTGCGGGATCTCCGATGCGTCCCAGTCGATGTATTCGCGGCGGCTGAACCTGTCCGAGGCGGTGACGCTGGTGAGGGTCAGGTGGTCGTCGAAGTCGAAGGTGCCGGTCAGGGCGAAGCCAGTGTTGTCGTTGTCGCGGTGCGGCTTGTCTTTCACCGACAGTCCGGTCAACCCGGCGAAGCCCGGGGTCAGGCCCCAGCCGGTTTTCTTGCCGTTGTTTTCCGGGGCGATGGTGGCGTAGCGCCCGCCGTAGGTGGCGTTGGGTTTCAGCCCCTGATACAGGTACGAACCGCGGCTGTCGGACTTGTCCTGGCCGCCGTGCACGCTGAGGTTGAAGTTGACGCTGTCGCTGGCGTCCCAGTCCAGTTGCCCGCGCAGCGAGGTGGTGTCCTTGTCGCCGAGGCTCTGCCCGGTGACGCGGTTGTCCTGCCAGGCGCCGCCCTGTTCGGTGATGAACGACAGGCGCCCGCGCAGGGTGTCGCTGAATGGCCCGGAGATGAAGCCTTCAACGCTGCCGGCATCGTAGGAGCCGTAGTTGCCGGTCAGGCCGCCGTGCAGTTCGCGGGTCGGCTTGTTGGTGATGAAGTTGATCGCGCCGGCGGTGCTGTTGCGTCCGTACAGGGTGCCTTGCGGACCACGCAGAACTTCCACCCGCTCCAGGTCGAAGAGCTGGCCTTGGGTCTGGATCGGGTAGGGCAGCGCCACCTGGTCGAGGTACACGCCGACGGTGGAGGTGTTGTTGCTGCCGTAATCCTTGAGGCCGACACCACGGATACGGAACAGCGGGTTGCCGCTGCCGTACTGTGGGGCGATGTCGAGGTTGGGCACGTAGTTCTGCAACTGGTTGACCGCAGTGACGCCCTTGTCCTGCAGGTCCTGGCCGCTGAGGGCGGTCAGCGCGATGCCGATGTCCTGGGCCGATTCCTCGTGGCGCTGGGCGGTGACGGTGACGCTCGGCAAGGCGGTGGTGGTTTCGGCATCAGTCTGCTGGCCGAAGACATCGCTGGCCAGCAGCGACAGCAGCGGCGCGCTGGCGAGCAGTAACGGGCGACGGCCGAGTGGGCGAAGTGGATGACGGTTGCGTAGCAGTGTGGGCATGGCGGGTATCCCTTGAAAAATGCGAGGCGAACGCCGGCTTCAGGGCCGGATCGCGTAAGGGCCGCTCTGTGAAGAGTAAGCAGACGAGCCAATAGCAAGCGCTATGCCATCATCGTTTTGTCATGATTCTGAAAGAATTTTTGCCAATTGGCGGGACGTGGAGCGGGGCGCGCGGTTGATTAGCAACAGTGCCCGGCGCAGGTTGTTGCGGAATCAGCAGGTTGTTCAAGCGGTTATTTTCTAATGCTTTTTTAATCTTTCTGGCTATAAGCAAGCGCCAGTAGAGTACAGCCTTATCCACCAGACGCTGACACCGGGACATATTTGCCATGAGCGGTTCTCAGGGACATCTGAACCCCATCCTGACCTTGCCCCAGGGTGAGAAGGACCCGTTGTCGATCCGCGCCAAGGCGCTGGTCTTCGCCGATCCGCGCTCGCGCCAGTTGCTGGAATACCTGCAACGGGTCGGCCCGAGCGACGCGCCGGTGCTGATCAATGGTGAGACGGGCACCGGTAAGGAGTTGGTGGCGCGGTATATCCATGCCGCCAGCGGGCGCAAGGGCGCGTTCATTGCCGTCAACTGCGGCGCCATCAGCGAAAACCTGGCCGAGAGCGAGTTCTTCGGCCACGAAGCAGGCTCCTTCTCCGGGGCCACCGGCCGGCGTGCCGGCTGGTTCGAAGAGGCCGACGGCGGCACCCTGTTCCTTGATGAAATCGGCGACCTGCCGCTGCCGTTGCAGGTGAAACTGCTGCGGGTGCTGCAGGAGCAGGAAGTGGTGCGGGTCGGCTCGCGCAAGCCGGTGAAGATCGACATCCGCCTGGTGACCGCCACCAACGTCAACCTGGAACAGGCGGTGGAGGCGGGTAACTTCCGTCTCGACCTGTTCTACCGCATCAATGTCGCCCAGGTCGCAGTGCTGGCGCTGCGCGAGCGGCCGCTGGACATCCTGCCGCTGGTGGAGCACTTCCGGAAGCTCTACAGCGCGCGGCTGAAAATCAACGAACCGATGCTCTCGGAGTCGGCGGCCCAGGCGCTGCTGGATTACCCGTGGCCGGGGAACATCCGCGAGCTGGAGAATGTCGTGCACCTGGCCTTGCTGGTGGCCGGCGACAAACCGATCCGGCCCGAGCACCTGAAATTCTCAGCGGGGCTCAGCGCCCTGCAGGCAGGGCCTTCAGGCGCGCCGAAGCTGCCGCAGGAAGTGATTCGCGAACAACTGCTGCGCCTGTTCGAAACCCCGGGGGACTCGTTGCTGCACGA
Organism: Pseudomonas sp. 20P_3.2_Bac5; assembly: GCF_025466035.1. Taxonomy (NCBI): domain Bacteria; kingdom Pseudomonadati; phylum Pseudomonadota; class Gammaproteobacteria; order Pseudomonadales; family Pseudomonadaceae; genus Pseudomonas; species Pseudomonas sp. 20P_3.2_Bac5. Next base: position 11,986 of record NZ_JANLOA010000136.1, read on the forward strand.
TATCGAGGACCTGATCGTGCGCGAGGCGTTTGCCCATTGCGGTTTCAACCAATTGCGCACGGCAGAATTGCTGGGGATTACCCGCAATGCCATGCGGACCTTGTTGGTGAACCATGGGATGTTGAAGGGGCGCTCCTCGAGCTGAGGTTGCTGTTTGAGGGCGATGACGCCCTCAAGGCTGTCGAAGAATCACCCCTTGCGCCGCGCCCGTCCCGCCCCCAGCCGCCGCAACTGCGGCAACAGCTCCGCCCCGAGGTGGATTGCTTCTTCCAGGTGGGGAAACCCGGACAGGATGAAGCAATCGACGCCCAACTGATGGTATTCCTCGATCCGCTCCGCCACCTGCTGGTAGCTGCCCACCAGCGCGGTGCCGGCACCGCCGCGCACCAGGCCGACGCCGGCCCAGAGGTTGGCCGACACTTCCAGTTCCCGCGCCCGTCGTCCACGGCCTTTGACCAGTTCGGTCTGGCGTGACTGACCCACCGATTCATACGCCGCCATCTGCACCTGGGCGCGGTCGATGGCTTCTTTGGGGATTTCGTCCAGCAAGCGCTCGACATGGCTCCACGCCGCGTCATCGGTGGCGGCGGCGAACACGTGCACACGCAAGCCGAAACGCAGCGTGCGGCCACCGGCCGCGGCCAGTTCGCGCATGTGGCGGATGCGTTCGGCGATCATCGCGGGCGGTTCGCACCACATCAGGTAGGTCTGGGCATGGGCGGCACCGACTTGTTCGGCGGCACTGGAGGCACCGCCGAAGTAGATCGCCGGCGCCTGCGCCCGCGGGTCGATCGGGCTGTCGCCGGCGCAGCGGTAGTAGCGCCCGTGATGGGGCTGGCGACGTCCGGCCCAGACCGCCTGGAAGGCTTGGAGAAATTCGGCGGTGCGGGCATAGCGTTCGTCGTGTTCGAGAAAGTCGCCGAGGGAGCGCTGTTCGAAACGGCTGGAGCCGCTGACCACATGCAGGTCCAGGCGGTTGTCGCTGAGCAGTTGCAAGGTCGCCGCGCGGTGGGCGCTCCAGGCCGGCAGTTCGAGGCCCGGGCGCAAGGTCAGGAGAAAACGCAGGCGCCGCACTTCCTGGGCCAGCACCGCGGTGATCAGCCAGGGGTCCTCGAAGCCGCTGGCGGTCGGCACCATGATGCCGTCGAAGGCGGACAGCTCGGCGGCGCGGACGATCTGCCGCAGGTAATCCAGGGTCGGCGTGCGTTCACCCTGCTGGAACAGGCCGACCTTGGGCAGGCCGCTGCTGGTCAGGTGGCGGCCATCGCCGTTGGTGGGCAGGAACCAGTCGAGTTCGATCGGCGGGCGGCGTTCACTGGCCATGGTGCAGGCGCTCCTTGCGCAGGCCCTGCTCATGCAGCAGGGGCAGGATCCGCTCGCCAAAGCGCAGCACTTCGCTGACCGCCGGCTGACCCTGGATAACGATGTGTTCGATGCCCAGGCCATGCAGTTCCTGCAAGCGGGTCGCGATTTGCTGCGGCGTGCCGACCAGGTACAGCGGCTGGCCGGGGTGCAGTTGCAGCAGGTTGGGGTGGATTTCGAAGCGGCGCAGCGGATGACGGTCGCGGGACAACCTCGGCAGCGCGGCCGTGGCCGGCAGCGCCTGGACATCCACCGCCAGGTGTTGGGCGGCGGCTTCCCAGGCCAGTGCTTCGCTGTCGCCCTGGATCAGGCCGAAGGTGCAGGCGAAACCTAAGGCCGGTTGCGCGCCGCGCAGACGCTGGATTTCCTGTTCCAGCCAGGCCGGCGCCGACGGGCGCAGCAGGCAGGTGCCGGCATGGGTAGCGATCAGCGCGGTGTTCTGGCTGTCGTCCAGCAGCAGCGGCGGGGCCGGCAGTTCGCGGCGGGCGAAGCCGGCGTTCTCCAGTTGAAAGTAGCGCCCGCTGTAGTTGAAACCGGCTTCGCCGCCGCCGAGCAGACGCTGGAGGATGTCCAGGTATTCGCCGATCCGCTCGCTGCGCTGGTCGCGGTTGAGCCATTCGCCGAAGGCGTGGCGCAGGCTGTCGCGTTCGCTGTCCGGCAGGTGCAGGCGCACGCGGTTGGCGCTGATCGATTGCAGGCTCTGCAGCGTGGCGGCCAACGCGGCCGGCAGCACCACCTCGGGCGGCACGCTGACGGTCAGGTGCAACTGGCGGGTGTGCGCGCACAGCGCCGCCGCAACGCCGAGGCTGTCGGCGCAGGGCGCGCCGCCGGGGATCCACAGGCCGTCGATGCCGGCGTACTCCACCGCCTGGGCCAACTGGATCCACTGGCCCGGCCGCGCGCCCCAGTCGCTGGCGCCATCCGGCCCGCAGAGCGGCAATTGCCAACTGAACTCAAGGGCCATGCACGGACTCCGCGAGGGTGAAGGAAACAGGGTGGGCCATCATCCCACCGCCGTCAGGGTCTGGGTAGCACGGGGTTGCCAGCCCAGCGCCGGGGCGATCTCCCGGGCGATGATTTCCAGGCGCTTGAGCACCTGGGCCTGGGTCGAGCTTTCCGCCTGCACCACCACGATCAGGTAGTCGGCGTAAGGCAGCAGCGACGGGTCCTGGCGCAGGCTGTCGATCACCTCGTCGGGGTGGCCGTGGTGCACGTTCATCAGGCGCAGGTGTTCTTGCAGGTCGATGGCTTGGTCGATCAGGCCTTCGCGTTGCAGGCGCGGGATATGCCGCTCGATGTCCGGCGCCAGTTCGGCCTGGGCCGTGGCGCGGTCGTTGGCCGGGAACACCGCGCGCACCACGCCGATTCGCGGGGCAAGGTGGGGATGGTCCCAGGCCTGCAGATAGGCCTCGGCCAAGGGTTTTTGCACGGTCAGCGGATCGTGGGTGGCGGTGCCCAGCAGCAGGCCGTTGCCTTGTTGCGCGGTATAGGCCGCGCCTTCGACGCTGCCATGGGAATGCCACAGGCGCTGGCTCAGGCCGGGGGCGGGCGGTTGCAGGGTCTGCTCGCTGTCGGGGCTGGCGGGCTGGCCTTCGAGCAAGCGTTGCAGGCGCTGTTGGTCGGCGCTGAAGCGCTGTTGCCGCTGTTCCGCGTCGCGGCCAAAGGCGCTGAAGCTGTCCAGGTTGGCGCCGCCGCTGCCCAGCCCCAGTTGCACCCGGCCGCCGCTGAGTTGGTCGAGCACGCTGGCGTCTTCGGCCAGGCGCACCGGGTCTTCGAAGGGCAGCACGATGACCCCGGTGCCCAACTCGATATGGCGGGTCCGTTCGGCCACCGCGGCGAGAAACAACAGTGGCGACGGCAACCGGCCAAAGCCGTTGCTCAGGTGGTGCTGGGCAATCCAGCCGCCGTCGAAACCGAGGGCTTCGGCGACGTCGAATTGCTCCAGCAGGTCGTTGTAGACCTGCTTCGGCTCTTCGCCGAAGGCGTGGGTGAGAAAGCCCAGCTTGAGCGGGCGTGAACGGGCGACGGTCATGACAGGGCAGCTTCCTTGACGGTGGTTGCGGCAGCGCGGCGCCAGCCCAGGGCCGGGGCGACCTGCTCGCTGATGATTTCCAGGGCGCGGATGGCGTCGCGCAGTGGCGTGCTCGCGCTTTGCACCTGGACGATCAGGTGGTCATGCACGCTCAGTTGCGGGCCGCCGCGCAGGCCGTCGATGATCGACTGCGCCGGGCCATGCAGCACGCCGAGGCGCGTGAGGGTGTCGCCGAAGTCAGCGTCCAGTGGGCCGTGGTAGACGCCGATGCTGTGCTGACGCTGGAGGTAGGTGTGGATATCGCGGCGCAGGGCGCTGTCATCGCCGCCGATGCCAGCGGTGGGGAACACCCCCTGGACCCGCGCCACCCGCGGCGGCGTGCCGTTGTCGCCGGTCCAGGCGGCGCGGTAGCGCTGCACCGCCTCGATACTGGCTTCGGCCGGCAGGTGCGGGTTGGGCGCCATGATCAGGCCGTTGCCGCGGGCCGCTACCAATTCCACCCGCGAGGTCGCTTCCCAGAGCCGGCCACCGAGGCCGGGGGACAGCGGTTGCAGGCGCAGCCCTTCGGCGTTCAGCGGCGCATTGCCGAGGGCCGCCTGCAGCACTTGCAGGTGGTTTTCGTAGTCGCGGTGGCGTTGTTCGTGGGGCAAGCCGAAGGCGCGGAAGCTGTCCGGGTCGAAGCCCGCGCCGAGGCCCAGTTCCAGCCGGCCATTGCTGAGCAGGTCGAGCACCCCGGCGTCTTCCGCCAGGCGCAGCGGCAATTCCTGCGGCAGTACGATGATCCCGGTGCCGAGGGCGATGCGCCGGGTGCGCTGGGCCACCGCCGCGAGCAGCACCAGCGGCGAGGGCAGGCGCCCCTGTTCGCTGGCGAAGTGGTGCTGGGCGACCCAGCCGCTGTCGAAGCCCAGCTCTTCGGCGACCTGGAACAGCTCGAGGGTCTCGCGGTAGACCTTGGCGTCGAAATGCGGGTGATAGACCCGGTTGAGAAAGCCCAGGGAAAATCCGCCACTCATGGTCGCTGCTCCTGCGGGATCAGCGGCAAACCGGCCAGGGCCTTGGCCGCACCGGCCTGATCGCTGGACTCCAGCAGGCCGTTGAACGGGCTGATGGTCAGGTAACCCTTGGCCAGCCAGACCGCTTCGTCGTCTTGCTGGGCCGGGGTGGCCGGCGCGCTGTATTCGAAGCTGATACCGGGCTTGCCGGCGAGTTTCGGGAACAGTTTGCCGAGGTCGTCGGTGTAGCGCGTGTCGAAGCCTACGTAGCTGCCGATGCGGGTCAGGCGCACGCCTTTGAGGCTGGTGTCGGCGGGGAAGTTGATATTGAGGCCGAGGCCGGCCGGCAGCAGTTTGCCGTCGGGCTGGCGATGGCGGTCGAGGGCATCGACCAGCTTCACCACCTGGGCGGCGACGCGCTGCGGGTCCTTGTCCTTGAGGTCGGTGCTCACCGCCAGCGCCGGGTAGCCGGCGCGCACCGCGAAGCTGGCGGCGTTGAAGGTGCCGGAGGCGCTATTGATCGCGCCGACGTTGTTGCCGGGGTTCGGCCCGACGATCACCAGGTCCGGTTGCGGCTGCACCTTTTTCAGGCCCATCAGCAGCGCCATCACTGGCGTGCCGCTGATCTCGATCTGCACCTCTTGCCCAGCGCAGGCGGCGCTGCTGCACAGGCCGGTTTCGTGGGTGCTGATGTAGTAGCTGTCGGGGTAGGCCGGGTCGTCGTCGCGGCCGACGGTGACTTCCCGGCCATAGATGAAGGCGCCGCCACGGGCGCTCTGTTCGCTTTGCGGAGCGGCAATCTTCACCTGATGGCCGGCGCTTTTCAGGGCGCTGTAGAGCGCGCGGATATTCGGGTGGCGATAGCCGTCATCGTTGCTCAGCAGGATGTTCAGGGCGAAGGCCGGGCTCGCGGCCAGGCCGCACAGGGCCAGGACCAGGCAGGGCAGCTTGTTCATGCGCTGACCTCCGTCGCCGCGCTGAAGCGGTTGGCCGGGCGCGGCAGGCCGAGGTTTTCCCGCAGGGTGCGGCCCTCGTATTCGCGGCGGAACAGCCCGCGGGCCTGCAACAGCGGAATCACCTGATCGACGAAGGTGTCGATGGACCCCGGGAAATACGGGAAGAACACGTTGAAACCGTCGCAGGCGCGGGCCTGGAACCAGGTTTCGAAGCTGTCGGCGATGTCCTCGGGCGTGCCGATCACCGGGTTGCCGCCGGCCAGGCGCAGGTACAACTGGCGGATGCTCAGGTTGTCGCGGCGGGCCAGTTCCAGCACGTGGTCGCGACGGCTGCCGCGCTGGCCGGGCGGGGTTTCCGGTAGAGGCCCGTCGAGGTCATGGCCGGACAGGTCGATGTCCTCGCCGAGGGTGTCGGCCAGCAGGCGCAAGCCCAGCACCGGGTCGATCAGCGCCTGGAACTCGTCGAACAGCGCCTGGGCCTGCGCGCGGGTTTCGCCGATGAAGGGGGTGACGCCGGGGAGAATCTTGATGTGCTCGGGGTCGCGGCCCAGCGCCGCGGCGCGCTGCTTGATGTCCTGGTAGAAGGCTTGCGCCGCCGGCAGTTCGTGGTGCGAGGCGAAGATCACCTCGGCGACCCGCGCCGCCAGGGCCTTGCCCGGCTCCGAGGCGCCGGCCTGGACCAGCACCGGATGGCCCTGTGGCGGGCGGGCGACGTTGAGCGGGCCGCGCACGGCGAAATGCGCGCCACGGTGATTAAGGGTGTGCAGCTTGTCCGGGTCGAAGTACTGGCCGCTGGCTTTGTCCCGCGGGAAGGCGTCGTCGTCCCAACTGTCCCAGAGGCCCTTGACCACGTCATGGAATTCTTCGGCGCGCTGGTAGCGGTCGGCGTGCTCGATGTGGGTTTCGCGGCCGAAGTTCCAGGCCTCGTCGGAGACCACCGAGGTCACCAGGTTCCAGGCCGCGCGGCCTTTGGACAGGTGGTCGAGGGAGGCGAACTTGCGGGCGATATGGTACGGCTCGTTGTAGCTGGTGGTGGCGGTGGCGATCAGGCCGATGTGCTCGGTGACCGCGGCCAGCGCCGCCATCAGGGTCAGCGGCTCGAAGTGCTCGCCGCGGGCGGTGCGGCTCAGGGCGTCGAGGTGGTGCCCCCAGAGGGCGACCACATCGGCGACGAACAGCGCGTCGAACTTGCCGCGTTCGGCGCTGCGGGCGATGGCCTTGAAGTGGTCGAAATCCAGGCTGGCGTCGGCCTGGGCCAGCGGATGGCGCCAGGCCGCGACGTGATGGCCGCTGTTGGCCAGAAACGCGCCCAGCTTGAGTTGATCGGTACGGCGGGTCATGGAATCGGCTCCCGTGTTGCGACGAAAGCCCCGCCGGCGACGACGCCGGCGGGGCGGCGGGTCAGAAGTTGTAGCTCAGGCCGGTGTACCAGTAGCCACCGGTGGTGCCGTAGGGCGAGAAGTTGCCGTAAGGGAAGGCGCCCGAACTGCTCGGCAGGTTGGTGCGCTCCGGGTATTTGTTGAACAGGTTGTTGGCGCCGGCGGTGAGGGTCAGGGCCGGGGTCAGGTGGTAGTCGAGGTTGAGGTCGGTGATCCACGCCGGCGAGAAGGTGCGGTCGTAGAGTTCCACGGTGCCGTATTGGGTGTATTCGCCGTAGCGGGTCAGGTTGAGGCTCAGGTCGATCTTGTCGAAGGTCCAGGTCGCGCCCAGCAACAGCTTGGATTCCGGCAGGCCGTGCTTGAGGTTGCCCTGGCGCTGGCGGTCGTAGCCACCGGTCGGGCCGAGCGCTTGCTGGGCCACGGACGAGGCGTGGATGTCGTCGATTTCGGTGGTGTTCCAGTTGAAGCCGAGGGTGTAGCGCAGGCCGCCCCAGGCGCCGAGGTTCTGCCGGTAGTCGCCGACCAGGTCGATGCCACGGGTGGTGGTGTCGAGGGCGTTGGTGAAGTAGGTCACCGACTGGTTGGTGGCCAGGCCGGCGGCGGCGAGGATGGCGTTGATCTGCGGCGTGCCGCCGAGGTAACCGGTCTGGGCGATGCGGTCCTTGATCTTGATCTGGTAGGCATCGAGGGTGACGCTGGTGGCGTCGCTCGGCTGCAGGGTCAGGCCGAAGCCGATGTTGGTGGATTTCTCCGGTTTCAGGGTAGTGGCGCCGAGGGCCTTGGCCACGGCGGAATCGACGGCGACGTTGCGGTAGTCGATCAGGTTGCCGTTGACGTTGCTCTGCGAGGTCGAGCTGTAGATCTGCTGGGCCAGCGACGGCGCGCGGAAGCCGGTGCTGAAGGTGCCGCGCACGGCGAGGATCGGGGTCAACTGGTAGCGGGTGGAGAACTTGCCGTTGCTGGTGGTGCCCGAGCCGTCGTTGTAGTCCTCGTAGCGCCCGGCCAGGTCGACATGCCATTTATCGGTCAGGTCCTGGCCGATCTCGGCGTAGGCGCCGAGGCTGGTGCGGCCTTTTTCGGCGGCGTCGGCCGGGGTAGTGCCGGCACCGGAGATGGTCCCCGGGGCGATCGGGTTGCCGCTGGCGCCGGTGGTGAACGGGCCGCTGGCGTAGGAGGCGTAGTCGCCCTTGCCGATCTTGTAGTTCTCGTAACGGTGCTCGACGCCCCAGGAAATCTGCGTGGGTTTGTCCAGGCCAAGGTCGAAGGCGCGGGTCAGGTCGAGGTTGTTGGTCCACTGGCTGAAGGTTTTCACCCCGGTGTCCACCGAGGTCGGCGAGTTGGCGCCGTAACTGAGGTTGTAGGTGTGGCGCAGGGTGGCTTCGGCGTGGTCCTGGCCGTAGGTGGTGGACAAGTCGTAGTCCCAGCCGGCGACGTTGCCCTTGCCACCGAAGGCCACCTGGAAGTCGTTTTCGATGAAACGCAGGGTGTCTTCCACGCCTTCCGGGAACGGCGTGGCGATGCCGTCAAAGCTGGCCGGCTGGTGGAACGCCAGCGGCTTCTCGGAGTTGCGCCGGGTGTAGGTGGAGAACGAATACAGGCTCAGGGCGTCGCTGACCGGCAGTTCGGCGTTGTAGCCGAGGCTGAAATTGCGCGCTTCCGGCAGGCCGGTGCCGTAGTAGGTGTGTTGCAGGCTGGTGTTGCCGGCGCTGTCGGTGTACGGCGCCTTGTCCGAGCGGTCGGAGATCTTTTGCTGTTTCACATCCAGGGCGAGGTTGATGAAACCGTCGTTGGGCAGGGCCAGGCCGACGTTGCCGGTCTGCCGCGTGGTTTCGCCGTCGCCGTTCTCGTAGTTCTGGCCGTAGGTGGTGGACACACTGCCGCCGTGGTCGGTCTGTTTCAGCACGATATTGACCACGCCGCCGATGGCGTCGGAGCCGTACTGGGCCGAGGCGCCGTCGCGCAGGACTTCGACGTGGTCCACCAGCGCGGTGGGGATGGTGTCCAGGTCCACCGGCTGCGAGCCGGAATTGAGGTAGGTGCCGTTGTTGAGCAGGGCGCTGTTGTGCCGGCGCTTGCCGTTGACCAGCACCAGCACCTGGTCGCCGTTCAGCCCGCGCAGGCTGATGGGGCGCACCACCGACGTCGAGCCGAAGCCCGACGAGGCCGGCTGGTTCAGCGATGGCAGCACCCGGCTGAGGGCACGGGTCAGGTCGCCCTGGCCGGTGGCGAGCAGTTGCTTGGAGGAAATCACATCCACCGGCGCCGGGCTTTCCGCCAGGGTGCGGGCCTGGCCGCGGTTGCCGATCACCACCACCGTGTCCAGCGGGTTATCGCTGTCGGCGGCCAGCACCGGGGTTGCCGCGTCGCTCAGGGCGAGGAACAGCAGGCTGAAGGCGAAAACTTTGTGAGGCGGCCGCAATCCGCCGAAATTCGAGGAACGCATGAGGGGCTTACTCCGATGAGGTCAGTAGGGGCGGCTTGTTGGGGCAAGCTCTGGTGATGGGGCAGGAGCAAGGGCTGTGCCAGTCGGGAAAGGGCTTTTAAAACAGGGGGTTGAGGCGGGGCGGCGAGGGTGGTTGGTGATTTTTCAGCGGTGGCGGGGGCAGGGTGTTGGTTTTTCTACAGTGATCAGGCCAGCGCGGACGAGTCGGGGCGCCGAGCCATCGTGATGAGCTGCACACCTGTCCCACATGGCATATGACTTGCTGAGGACCTTGGCACCACCACATCGATTTTCAGGATTCCCGCTTATGCCGCTCCCCGGTCCCCGCAACGCCCTCACTGACATTCCCGGCCTGACCGTCGGCCACGCCACCGATCCCCGGGTCGACACCGGGGTCACGGTGATCCGCACCGACAGCGTCTGGACCGCCAGCGTCGATATCCGCGGCGGCGGGCCGGGCGGGCGGGAGACGGCGGCGCTGGAACCGGAAAACATGGTCGGGCAACTGCATGCGCTGGTGTTCGCCGGCGGCTCGGTGTTCGGCCTCGGCGCGGCGGATGCCGTGGCCGCGGCGCTGTCGGTCGAAGGCGTCGGCCTGCACTTGAAAGCCGGCGCGCCGGCCATCCCTATCGTCCCCGCCGCGGTGCTCCACGACCTGGCCAACGGCGGCGACAAGCAATGGGGCCTGGAGCCGCCATACCGCCGCCTCGGCTTTGAAGCCCTGGGCAACAGCGCCAGTGAGTTCGCCCTCGGTGCGGTCGGTGCCGGGCGCGGCGCCATGGCCGGGGTGCTGCAAGGCGGCCTCGGCTCGGCGTCGCTGGACCTCGGCGACGGCCTGATGGTCGCCGCGCTGGTGGTCGCTAACCCCATCGGCTCGGTGTACATGCCCGACGGCGAGACGTTCTGGGCCTGGCCCTGGGAAATTGCCGGGGAGTTCGGCGGCGCCCGACCGCAAGGCGACCAGGATTGCAGCGACCCGATCCCGGAGCTGTCGCGGCTGGATTCCATGGGCCGCCTGCAAGCCGGGGCGAACACCACGCTGGTGGTGGTGGCCAGCACCGCGCGGCTGAACACCGCCGAATGCAAGCGGGTGGCGATCATGGCTCAGGACGGCATCGCCCGGGCGGTGCGTCCGGCGCACCTGCCGTTCGATGGCGACACGGTGTTCGCCCTGGCCTCCGGCGCGGTGGAACTGGGCGGCGGCGCCCAGCGTCAGGTGCGGATCGGCAGCATCGGTTCGGCCGCCGCCGATTGTGTGGCCCGGGCGATTGCCCGGGGCGTGTACGAAGCGCGGCGGGCTAGCGCTGGCTGAGCACTTGCTCGACCCGGTCCTCGGCCTGCCGGGCCAGGGCCGGCAAGGCCAGTTCGCGGTAGACCCGCGCCAGGCTGCGGTTGGTCGGTACGTCGAGGGCGTCGTAGCGACGGCGCAATTCCAGGGTTTGCTGGGCGACTTCCCATTCACCCGCGCGCAGCCGCGCATCCAGCTCGATCTGCGCGAACAGGTCGCGTTGGGCATGGCTGCCGCCAATCTCGTTGAGCCGCGGCAGGCTGCCGGCGAGCAGCCGCGCCGCCCGCGGGAAATCGCTACGGGCATGGGCCAGCAGCGCTTCCGCCACCGGCAGGGTAACGTCGGCCCAGACCGCCCGGCTGAAGACCGGAGCCTGATGGGCGTGGAGCCGCAGCGCTTGCAGCAGCAGGTCGGCCTCGGGTTTTTCGGCCCGGGCCAGGCCGTAGAGGTATTGCAGGCTGAGGAACGGCTGCACGGTATCGGCGTGGCGTTTCTGCAGCCAGGGCGCCAGTTCCTGCCAGCGCTCGCCGACGTTGATGCCGGCCAGTTCCAGCCGGGCCAGCAGCGACACCGCGCCGATCTGGTCCTGGGAGTACTCGGGGAGGATGCCCCAGACATGCCGGTCATAGATTTCCAGCACCCGCGCATCCTCACCCCGGGCCAGGTAGAACAGCGCCAGGTGCCACCAGTTGTGGGTGTACATGAACGAATTCAGGCCCTGCCAGTGCGCCTTCACGTCTTCGAGAAAGGCGATGCCTTCGTCGATGCGGCCTTCGGTCAGCATCACATGGGCCAGCGCATGCTGGGCCCAGGGCTCGCTCGGTTGCAGGGCCAGGGCCTGGCGCGCGCTGGCTTCGGCCTCGTCGAGCAGGTGGCATTGCTCGTAGGCGAAGGCCAGCATGCCGTGGCTCTGGGCGATGTCCGGCGCCGCCGCCACCGCGCTCAGGCCGACGCGCAGCAGCGCCGGCCAGTTACCACGGTTGAATTCCACGTACTGGTTGAGCTTGGCGGCGAACAGGTCGCGGGGGTACTGCGCCTGCACGCGCCCGGCGAGCAGCAGCACGCGGTCGAGGTCGTCGGCGATCCACGCCTGCAACAGCGCCAGGTACAGCGCCGCCCGTGGGTGCAGTGGCTCGACGCTGGCCGCCCGCTGCCGATAACGCTCGGCCAGCACCGGGCCTTCCGGTGATTCGACGAACATCAGCAGGATCCCCGCCAGGGCGTTGCTCAGGGCGGATTCGGGGTGGCGGTCGGCGCTGGCGAGGATGGCTTCGGCGCGGGGCTGGTAGCCGATGAAGCCGGCGATGAAATCATCCAGGCCCTGACGCGCGTCGTGGTCGTCGGTATCGATGGGGTTGCCCAGGTAGTCCAGTGACATGGCGCTCACATTTTCAATGGTTCGAAGTCAGCAAACAGGGCAAACCCTGTGCCAGCGCGGCCAGGCCCGTGTTGCGCGGCCCTTCGCGGGCGGGCCGGCACCGGCACTGTTGCTTTTTCCACAGCGGCCAGCCGCAGGTGTGGCTTTTTCATCAGTCCGGCGCCGGCAACCCGGCGTAGCGCCAGGCTTTACGGGGTGCGGAGGCCGTGGCACAGCGCTTGCTAAAACCCTTGGCACAGTCGCTGGACCATTGCCAAGGAGTCACCATGCCCAGTCACCCTCATCGTCAGTCACCCCGGGTCGGGCCGCGTCATCGGCTCAAGGGGCTGGGCGTCGCCCTGTTGGCCTGCGCCGCGCTGCTTGCCGGCAGCGCCCACGCCGAACCCCGCGACGGCGGCGTCCTCAACCTGGTCGCCCAGCCGGAGCCGCCCTCGCTGATGCACGGCGTGGTCACCCATGTTTCGACCCAGTACATCAGCGGCAAGGTGCTGCAAGGGTTGCTGACGTTCGACACCGCGCTGACGCCGCAGCCGGTGCTCGCCAAATCCTGGAACGTGTCGGCGGATGGCCTGACGTACACCTTCGAGTTGCAGCCGGACGTCAAGTGGCATGACGGCAAGCCGTTCAGCGAGCAGGACGTGCTGTTCAGCTTCAACACCTTCTACCCGGAGGTGGACAAGCGGGTGGCGAGCATCTTCGAACAGTACGTGGCGTCGATCGATTCGAGCGCGCCGCTGCACGTCACCTTTCACCTGAAAAAGCCCTTCGCACCCTTGCTCTCGCTGCTGGGCAGTGGCCTGCGTCCGGTGGTGCCGAAGCACCTCTACGAAGGCACCGATTTTCGCGCCAACCCGTACAACCTGAAGCCGGTGGGCACCGGGCCGTTCGTCTTCCAGGAATGGAAGCGCGGCGCCTGGATCAAGCTGGCGAAGAACCCCGACTACTGGAAAAAAGGCCTGCCGCATTTGGACGCGGTGATCTTCCATGTGATCCCCGACGGCTCGTCGCGGGCCGCGGCCTTCGAGCGCAATGACGTGCAGGTGCTGCGTGGCGGCGACGCCGATTATTCCGACCTCAAACGCCTCACTGCGCTGCCGGACGTGACCGCCTCCGATAAAGGCTGGGAGCTGTACGCCGGGCTGGCGTTCCTGCAGATCAACACGCGCAAGCCGCCGCTGGACAACCCCAAGGTGCGCCAGGCGATCCTCTACGCGCTGAACCGCGACTTTATCGTCAACAACATCTTCTTCGGCGCCGGCCAGGTGGCCCAGGGGCCATTCGCCGCCGCGTCGCCGTACCACGACCCGCAACTGCCGCAATACGCCAATGACCTGAAAAAAGCCAAGGCGCTGATCGCCGAGTCTGGCGTCGATGTCGGCGCGGTGCGCATCCGCCTGCTCAATGGCGAGAAGGGCGGCGCCTGGGAACGCCTGGCCGAGTACACCAAGCAGGTGCTGCAGCCGTTGGGCTTCAAGGTCCAGGTGGTGACGTCCGACGCCGCGACCTGGTTCCAGCGGGTCAGCGACTGGGACTTCGACCTGACCTACAACTTCATCTTCCAGATCGGCGACCCGTACCTGACCAACGCCTACCTGTACCGCACCGACTACATCCTCAAGACGTCGCCGTTCGCCAATGTCGGCGGCTACAGCAACCCCGAGGTGGACCGCCTGTGGAACCAGGTGGCGGATACCGCCGAGGGTCCCGAGCGGCAGAAGCTCTACGGCCAGCTCGAGCGCGTGCTGAACGACGAGTTGCCGATCGCGCCGATCTTCGAGATGCGCTACCCGACGCTGTTCCACAAGCAGGTGCACAACCTGCTGCGCACCGCCACCAGCCTCAATGAAGACTACGAGAGCGTCTACCTCGACGCCCCGGCGCCATGAGCGCGCTGCTGTTCCTCGGCGCGCGCCTGGGCCGCGCCGGGTTGATGGTGCTCGGCGTGCTGGTGCTGGCGTTCCTGCTGATCCGCCTGGCGCCGGGTGATCCGGCGCTGCTGATGGCGGGCGAGGCCGGGGTCGATGACGCCGGGTTCATCGCCAACCTGCGCCAGGAGATGGGCCTCGATTTGCCGCTGGGCCAGCAGTTGCTGATCTACCTGGGCAACGTGGCGCACCTGGACCTCGGTTATTCCTACCGCAACCAGACCCCGGTGTGGACGCTGCTGGCCGAGCGTCTGCCGGCGACCTTGAGCCTGATGGGTTCGGCATTCTTGCTGTCGTCGCTGCTCGGGGTGAGCCTCGGTGTGCTGGCGGCCCGCGCGCGGCAGCGGCGGCACTGGCTGGACGGGGTGATTTCCCAGGGCGCGTTGTTGCTGTATGCGATCCCGACGTTCTGGCTGTCGATGCTGCTGATTTTGCTGTTTTCGGTGAGCCTCGACTGGCTGCCGGCGTTCGGCATGGAAACCGTGGCCCGCGAGCTGCACGGCGGCGCCTGGCTGGCGGACCGCCTGCGCCATCTGCTGTTGCCGTGCCTGTCGCTGAGTTTTTTGTTTCTTGCGCTGTACATCCACCTGACCCGCGCCGCCACCCTCGAAGCGATGAACCAGGAGTACGTCTACACCGCCCGGGCCAAGGGTCTGGCGCCGCGACGGATCCTGCTGGTGCATGTGCTGCGCAATGCGCTGCTGCCGGTGGTGACCTTCGCCGGCCTGCAACTGGGCCAACTGGCCAGCGGCATGTTGCTGGTGGAAGTGGTCTATTCCTGGCCGGGCATCGGCCGGCTGATGTACGACGCCCTGGCCCAGCGGGACTACGGCGTTTTGATGGGAGGTTTCCTGGTGATTTCGTTGCTGGTGGTCGGCTTCAACCTGCTGACCGACCTGGCCTGCCGCCTGCTCGACCCGCGCATTGGCGCCGGAGGGCAGGGCGCATGAGCCAATCGAGCGTGACGCGACGTTTTCTCGCGCAACCGTCGGCGCTGATCGGCGCCGCCTGGCTGCTGCTGGTGGCCGTGCTGGCCGTGGCGGCGCCGTGGATCAGCCAGGGTTCGCCCTGGGAAATGAACGCCCAGCCGATGCTCAAGCCGTTGCAGGACGCCGGCCACTGGCTGGGCAGCGACCTGCTCGGCCGCGACCTCGGCAGCGGCCTGTTGTACGGCGCCCGGGTGTCGCTGGCGGTCGGTGCGCTGGCCAGCCTGGCGACCCTGCTGACGGGCCTGCTGGTCGGCGCGCTCGCCGGT
The DNA here is from genome assembly GCF_025466035.1 of Pseudomonas sp. 20P_3.2_Bac5. NCBI lineage: Bacteria > Pseudomonadati > Pseudomonadota > Gammaproteobacteria > Pseudomonadales > Pseudomonadaceae > Pseudomonas > Pseudomonas sp. 20P_3.2_Bac5. The sequence continues at coordinate 26,996 of NZ_JANLOA010000136.1, forward strand.
TATTTCGGCGGCTGGCTGGACGCGGTGCTGATGCGCCTCGCCGAGTTCTTCCAGATCATTCCGCAACTGGTGCTGGCGGTGATTCTGGTGGCGGTGCTGGAGCCATCACTGGGTTCCATCGTCCTGGCGATTTCGCTGGTGGCCTGGCCGGCGGTGGCGCGGCTGGTGCGCGCTGAATTCCTCAGCCTGCGCCAACGCGAGTTCGTGCAGGCGGCGCGGGTGCTCGGGCAGTCGCCGCTGGCGATCGTGTTCCAGCAGATCCTGCCGAATGCCCTGGCGCCGCTGCTGGTGACCATGACCTTCGTTATGGCCACGGCGATCCTCACCGAGGCGGCGCTGGCTTTTCTCGGCCTCGGTGACCCCGAAGCCATGAGCTGGGGCTACATGATCAACGCCTCCCGCGGCCTGCTGCGCGAAGCCTGGTGGATGAGCCTGCTGCCGGGCCTGGCGATTCTGTTGTGCGTGCTGGCGGTCAATCGCGTTGGCGAGGGCCTGCGGGTCGCGTTCGAACCCGCCCGCCGGCCAGGAGATTCTGTATGAGCGAGGCCCCCTTGCTGAACATCGAACACCTGCGCATCGCGCTGCCGGCCGGTGCCGACCGCAGCCATGCGCTGTATGACCTGTCGCTGACGCTGCAACGCGGCGAATGCCTGTGCGTGGTCGGCGAGTCCGGTTCGGGCAAGTCCATGCTGGCCAAGGCGCTGTTGCGCCTGCTGCCGCCGCCGTTGCGGGTGGAGGGCGGGCGCGTGCTGTTTCGCGGCGAGGACCTGGCCGGCCACGCTGAAGACGCCATGCGCCAGTTGCGCGGCCGCGATATCAGCATGGTCTTCCAGGAGCCGATGAGCGCCCTCAATCCGTTGCTCAGCGTTGGCCGGCAGATCGACGAGACCTTGCAGGCCCATGGCGTGAAGAATGCCCGCGCCCGCCGCCAGCGGGTGATCGAGCTGCTCGGTTATGTCGGCCTGCCAGACCCGGAGCGGCTGCGCCATGCCTATCCGTTCGAGCTGTCCGGCGGCCAGCGCCAGCGGGTGGTGATCGCCATGGCGCTGGTGTTCGATCCGGCGCTGCTGATCGCCGACGAACCGACTTCGGCGCTGGACGTCACCACCCAGGCGCAGATTCTCGCGCTGCTGCGGCGGATCCAGCGCGAGAAGGGCATGGCGATGCTGTTCATCACCCACGACTTCGGCGTGGTCCAGGCCATCGCCGACCGCGTGCTGGTGCTGGAAAAGGGCCATCTGGTGGAGCAGGGCACGGCCCGCGATGTTCTCGATGCGCCGCGTCAGCCGTACACCCGGCAACTGATCGCGGCGGTGGCGGCCAGCCCGCTGGAAGCCCGGCCTGTGCTGCACGAAGCCCCCGTGGTGTTGCAGGCGCGGGCGCTGGAAAAGAGCTTCGCCAGCCGTGGCGGCTGGTGGAAACGCCGGCGTACCCGGGCGCTGGCCGGCGTCGATGTGCAACTGGTGGAAGGCGAGACCTTGGGCATCGTTGGCGAATCGGGTTCCGGCAAATCGACCCTGGGCCGTGCTCTGGTGCGGCTGTTGCCGGTGGAATCCGGCAGCATCGAGTGGCAGGGGCGCGAGGTCGCGCACTTGTCCCAGCGCCGGCTGCGCGGCTTGCGCAGCGAGGTGCAGATGATCTTCCAGGACCCGTTTGCCTCCCTCAATCCACGCCAGCGCATCGACACCCTCCTGATGACCGGGCCACTCGCCCAGGGCGTGGGCAAGGCCGAGGCGGCGCGGCGCGCGCGGCAGGTGCTGGAACTGGTGGGCCTGCCGGCAACCGCGCTTGAGCGTTTTCCCCACGAGTTTTCCGGCGGCCAGCGCCAGCGTATCGGCATCGCCCGGGCGTTGGCGGTGGAGCCGAAGGTCCTGATCGCCGACGAATGCGTGTCGGCCCTCGATGCGGTGATCCAGGTACAGATCCTCGAATTGCTGGAATCGCTGCAGCGGCGGCTGAAACTGAGCATCGTCTTTATCACCCACGACCTGCGGGTGGCGGCGCGGCTGTGTGACCGCATCGCGGTGATGCAGGGCGGCCAGGTGGTCGAGCAGGGCGCCACGGCGCAGGTGCTGACCCAGCCGCGGCACCCTTACACCCGCGCGCTGCTCAGCGGCGTGTCGCTGGCATTGCCCGCCGCCAACCGCCCGAGCGGCGCGGAGGTGGCGTCATGAGCCGTGGAATGATGAGCCTGAACGCCTTTCTCATGGCCACCGGGCACCATGTCGCCGGCTGGCGGCACCCTGAAGCCCAGGCCGATGGCGGCCTGGATATCGAGCATTACCGGCGCCTGGCGCAGACCGCCGAGCGCGGCTGTTTCGACGCGCTGTTCCTCTCCGACACCCTGGCGATGTTGCCGGGCAACCTCGACGCCCTGAGCCGCATGGCCCGCACCGAGCATTTCGAGCCGCTGACCCTGCTGGCCTCGCTGGCGGCGGTGACCGAGCGCATCGGCCTGGTGGCGACGGTCACCACCTCGTACAACAGCGTCGATACCGTGGCGCGCGGCTTTGCTTCGCTGGAAGCCCTGAGCGGCGGGCGCAGCGGCTGGAACCTGGTGACTTCGAGCAATGCCGAGGAAGCCTTCAACTTCGGTCGTCAGACCCACTTCGAACACGCCCGGCGCTATGGCCTGGCGCGGGAGTTCCTGGGCAAGGTGCGCGCGCACTGGAAAGCCCGCAACGTGGCGCCGGTGCAGGTGCTGGCCGGGGCGTCGAAAGCCGGTTGCGAACTGGCCGCGGCCCACGCCGAGATGGTCTTCACCGCCCAGCCGGAACTGGCCGGCGCCCAGCAGTTCTACCGCGAACTCAAGGGGTTGCTGCCGCGTTATGGCCGGCATGCCGGGCAACTGAAAATCATGCCCGGGTTGCTGCCGGTGGTTGCCGACAGCCAGGCCGAAGCCGAGGCGCTGTACCAGCAATTGCAGGCGCTGGTGCAACCGCAAGTGGGCTTGTCGCTGCTGGCGGATATCGCCGGCGGCAGCGACCTATCGGCGTATCCGCTGGACGGACCGTTGCCGGAACTGCCGGCGACCAACTCCGGGGTCAGCCGCCGCGACCTGCTGATCGCCGTGGCCCGCCGCGAGAACCTCAGCATCCGCCAGTTGTACCTGCGCATGGCCGCCGCGCGCGGGCATCTGGTGGTCGTTGGCACGCCGTCGACGATTGCCGACCGCATGGAACAGTGGTTCAGCGAGGACGCCGCCGACGGTTTCAACATCATGCCGCCGTTCCTGCCCGGTGGCCTGGAGCGCTTTGTCGACAGCGTCGTCCCCGAACTGCAACGGCGCGGGCTGTTCCGCCGCGCCTATCAGGGCCGCACGTTGCGCGATCATCTGGGCCTGTCGCGGCCCGCTTACCTTGAATCCGAAGAGGCCCTGACTGCCCATGGCTGATGCACCTGCGTTTTCCGAACTGCCGCGGGTTCGCGGCGAACTGCTGGAAGTCCGGCCCGGCCGGCGCCTGAGCGTGGCTTATCAACCCGGCACCGAGCGGGCCGACACCGTGGTGTTTTTCGCCCATGGCGGCGGTGGCAACAAAGACCAATGGCGCGAGCTGTGGCGCAGCCTTGGCGAAGAAGGCTACAGCCTGGTGGCCTGGGACATGCTCGGTCACGGCGACAGCGACAAACCGCGTACGGCGGCGGCTTATGCCTGGTCGGAGTTGGTGGCGGACCAGCGGGAAATCGTCCGCCGCCATGCCGGCGCGCGCAACCTGGTGGTGGCGCATTCCTTTGGCACCGGGGTGACCCTCAGTGCGTTGCTGGAGCCGGCACAGGTCACGATCGACGGCGCCTTGTTGCTGGGCTCGCAGTTGCACCGGCCGCTGGCCCGTGGTGGGTTGCTCAACCTGCCGGCGTGGGTACTGGAGATCATCCGGCCGTTGCTGTCGAAGGGCTTTCGCGAAAAGGCCTGGCATCCCGAGGCGGACCCGGCGCTGGTGGCGTATGAAGAAGGCCTGACCCGGCGCAATCGGCTGGATGTATTCAAGGCGCTGGTGGCGAATGCGCAATGGCCGGAAGCGGATGCCGTGGCTGGGCTGAAATTGCCAATCCGCGTGTTGTCGGGTGATCGCGATGGCCTGACCCCCGCCAGCGGCGGCGAAGCGTTGGCCCGGCAGTTGCCGCGAGGTGAATTCGAGTTGCTGGAGCGGTGTGGGCATCAGTTGATGCTGGAGAAGCCGGGTGAGGTGTTGGCGGCGTTTCGTGCCTTGGCGGCCGGCACCTAACAGCGCCTCGCGAGCAAGCTCGCTCCTACAGGAGGATGAGCCGCGCAATTCTGTAGGAGCGAGCTTGCTCGCGAAAACCCAGCACTGCTCGTCCCCTGTTGGAGCAAAACGCGGCCCTTCGCTCCATATATGGAGCGCACAAACTCCATAATTTCCAAAATTCCAAATTTCATGGAGCTCCAACACTCCATTAATGGTTTGAAACACCCAACACCCTGGTTAAAGTGCCATCACCTACTGGCAGGATGATGGCTATGCAATTTCATTCCCTTCAACCCGATCCTTCCCCGACGCTGGGCCAATGCTTCAGCGCAAACCTCTCGGCGGTGCTGGCAGTTGCCGGCGCGCCGCGCGACGGCGACAAGCCGGGGCCGTTTCCGGCGGCGCGCATGCAGCGCGAAACCGGGATCGCCCGCAGCACCTTGCGTGCCTTGAAGGCGCCCGGTGTCGACGCCAACCCGGACCTCGCCACCATCAGCCGACTCGCCGACGCCCTCGGCGTCCCGCCTGCGTTCCTGCTGATGCGCCCGCAGGACTGGGCGGACCTGGCGGCGGCCGTGGCCGACAGCCGCGACTACCTGACGGCCGCGGAAAAGCTGCGCCGGGAAGGCAAGCCCTCCGATATCAACGTGGTCGAGTTGGTCCTGCGTGAATGCAAGGTCCATCCGGACGTCCATCCCCGAGGGGCCAGCGCCTCGCCGGAAGTGCTCCGGGCCAAGGCCCGCGATGAATGGCGCCGGCGCGCCTGCCTGAAGCTTGATGCGCTGATGCTGGGCCATGCCAGCTCGGTTTACCTGCGTCCGCTGTTGACCGCGATCGCCGGTGCCCTGGTCACCCGCTCCACGCCCAACGACCCGTCCTGAACAAACCGGACCCCACTTTTCTCCAGAGGATTCGAAGGATGCCGATCATCCACGACCCCGATCTCGCCGATGTGCTGATGAGCGCCAGTACCGATGACCTCGGCTTGCTCATCGACGTGATCACCGACAACGGCAATGGCCGTATCTCGCTGTCTTCGTCGGTGTGCCGGCAATTGACCGAGGCCAAGAGCAACGGCGCCAATGACGCCAGCCGCGCCATGCTCGCCGAGGAGCTGACCCGTTATGGCGGCAACTCGCTGATGAACCTGTTCCGTGGCGGCAGTGGCGTGGCCTACCGCGAGCTGTTGAGCGATGTCGCCAGTCATGTCAGTGCCGACACCACGCCGAGCACGTCCTGCGCCGAGATGGAAATGGCGATCATCGCCAAGGTGTTCACCCAGTCGCTGGGGCGCATGAGCGATGCAGACCGCTCGACCCTGTTCGAGTCCCTTGGCGCCGCCTATAAACCGGGCATGGGCCCGGCGGCGCTGGCGGCCTGGCTGGCCTCGCTGGGTGCGTCGGGGCTGGCGTCCTACAACCTGGCGGCCATCGTCGCCAGCGCGACCATGAGCAGCCTGGTCGGACGCGGCGTCGCGCTGGCCGGTTCCGCCACCCTCGGCCGTGGCCTGGCGGTGCTCGCCGGCCCGCTGGGCTGGGCCATCACCGGTATCTGGACCGCCTTCGACCTGGCCAGCCCGGCCTACCGCGTGACCGTGCCGTGCGTCATCCAGATCGGCCACATGCGCCAGAAGATGTTGCTCAAGTCCATCTGCCCCGGTTGCCACTCGGTGATCAGCCCCGGCAGCAATTTCTGCGGCAAGTGCGGCACGCGCTTGAACGGCTGAGACAGCCGCCTTTTGTCGATCTTCAGGAGCCTATCCATGAACCACACGATTTCTCCCCTCGAATTTCTGCTGGTCAATGCCATCTGTTTCGCCGCCGGCGCGGCAACCGTGGTCGCGCTCAAGCTCGCGGCGAAAGCCACCTATGCCGCCGGCAAGCGCTCCGCGAAAGCCGCCTGACGCCTCCAGGAAAAGGAAACTCAGCCGTGTACAGGAACAATCACGCCAGCAGGCTCGTTGCCCTGAGAGGGGAAACCGACCGGATCACCTCCACCCTTGACCACCTGCGCAGCGACCTGCGCTGGTTCGAGGCATTCGACAGCGCCGCCGGCCATTCGCGGCTGGCGCAGCTCAAGCGCGACACCGGCAGCGCTCGCGAACAACTGGAACAGCTCGAAAAGAGTGTGCGCAGCAGTAAAACCGAGCTGCTGGAGGCTCGCGGCACGGCTGCGGCCGGTTGGTCGCCGGTGCACTGGATCTCGACTGAACGCAGCGTTGCCAAGCGTCAGGTGACCACCCTCGAAGGGCGCCTCAAGCAGTTCCAGCGCACCCAGGCCGCCGTGGCCTCCGAGCTCAGCGAGAACGAGCGTCTGGCGCAAGACGTCAGCCTGCAACTGCAGCGCTACCGGGATTTCGATCCGTTGCAGGCGCAGGCGGTGGTCGGGCAGCTCAGCGAAGAGCTGCAACGCCTGCGCGACACCCTAGAGCGGACGTACCGCGAGAGTCAGCGCTGGGAAGCCAAGGCCGGCGAAGTGTTCCGTCACTGGAGCCACGTCAGGCAGCAGTTGCAGGGGCTGGAGCAGGACATCGTCGACGCCGAGTGCTTTATCGATGCGCTGGACAATGCGCAAAGCCCCAGGGACAGGGCGATCATTCATGGCCAGTGCGAACGGCGCTTTGGCGCGGGCAAGGGGCGTCCGGCCCCGGTCCTCAGGGAGGCGCAAATGAACCAGCGTCGACTTGCCCGGGACGAGGAAAAGCTCAATCGCCGGCTGCGCGATATCACCCGCCTGCTGGACAAGGAAATCCGCGGGCTGGTGCTGGACAGCAATAACCTCTGCTACGCCGATGGCATCGACGGCGAGCGCCGCTTCATCGGCCTGGCCGCGCTGAGCGCGCTGGTGCCGGAGCTGTGCGCCAGCTACGAGGTCACGCTGGTGTTCGACGCCAGTATCACGCCGCTGACCGGCAAGGACGAAAGAGCCTTGCAGGCGGCGTTTCCCGGAACGCGGGTGCTGGTGGCACCGAACCGCTTGAAAGCCGACGACGCGGTATTGGGCGCGGCGGAGTTCGACCAGAACGTGTTCGCCATCAGCGGCGACCGCTACGCGGAATACCCCGAGCGCGCCGCCGTGCGCGAGGAACGGGTACTGCGGCCGATCGTCCACCCCGACTCGGTGCAGATCCCGCAACTCGAAGTGCAGCAGTGCTACTGAACACAAGGCGGTCCCGCGAGGCATAGCGCTCGCCGGCCATTTGAAGAAAGACGCCCGCGCCGTTGCGCGGGCAGAGAAGAGCCCATCGACATGGATTTGCAAGGTCACCTGCTGTACATCGACATCACCCAGATCTGCGGCATCGGTTGCGCGTTCTGCATGTACGCGGACAAACACAAATCCGGGATGAGCATGGAACTGTCCAGCCTCGCCCGGGAAAACCTCGCCGCGCTGATCAACGCCGCGGACGTCAAGCGCATTTCCATCAGCGGCGAAGGCGAGCCGCTCAACAACGCCAAGGTGTTCCACGAAATCCTCGGGCTGTCCAACGGCGGCAAGCAGTTCGAGTTCATCACCAGCGGCTTCTTCCCCCACGACAAAATGGCGGCGTTCTACGACACCACCCAGCAGCTCGTCACGGCGCGGGGCGACCACTGCAACATTCGCCTGAGTGCCGACAGCCACCATATTGAAAAGGTCAAATGGCGGGCCCACGGTTTCAGCCTGGATTACCAGCGCCGGCAGGGCCTGGACGGCCTGAGTTTCTCGTTCCGCTCGATCGACACCGACCGCGCGTTCACCCGGGGCTACCTGCTGGAAGAACTGGCGCGCTGGGATATCCAGGCCGCCATCGAGCCGCGCAGTGCCCTTGAAGATGTGCTGGTGGTCGGCGAATCGCGGTTCGGCATCGACTACAAAAACCTCGTGCACCCGGCGGCGGACACGCCCGCCGGCTACCTGGACCTGCACGGCTACATCGGCGCGATCGAGGCCAAGATCAACAAGCGCTTCACCCTCGGCAGCCTGAACCCGCCGCCTGCGGCCAACGGCATGGACCTGACCATCAAGCCCAACGGCGATGTCTACCTGTACGGCATCGAGCACCAGCGCCTGGGCAATATTCACTTCGACCGCATCCGCTGGGAGCACCTGGCGTCCCACGTGCGCGAGACGCCGCTGGTGCGGGCGCTCTACAGCCAGCCGCTGGCCGACCTGCTGGCGCGGGTGGACAAACCGGACCTGCTGCGCTCGATCCTGGCCAAGGCCAACAACCCGTACTGGCTGGTCAAGGAAATGGCCAACCACGACGGCCTGCTCGAACAACTGGTGCCGGCATGATCGACTCCCATAGCCATACGTTCTATTCCAAGCACGCCGTGGGCACGGTGGACGAGCTGGTGCGCGCGTCGATTGCCGCCGGGGTGAAGGTGCTGACCATCACCGACCACGCGCCGTTTCCCGTGGACACCCACAACCGCCTGCTGGACGCCGAGCTTGAGCGCTACTTCGCCGACATCGAGCAGGCGCGGCAGCGCTATCAGGGCCAGATCAGGATCCTGCGCGGCCTCGAGTTCGACTACATGCCCGGCGCCGATGCCTGGAACCGCGAGTTGATCGCCCGCCATGAACTGGATTTCGCCATCGGCTCGGTCCACTACGTCGAGGTGCCCGGCGAACCGATGGTGAAGGTCTGGGAGCTGCCGCGGCTGGCCGCGCAGGCGTTTCTCGATCGCTATTTCGCCGACCTCGAAGGGCTGTTGCAGTGCGGGCTGTTCGACGCGGTCGGGCATGCCGACACGTTGTTGCGCGGGGTTCCGGAAGACATCGTGCTGCGCCGTTTCGAGCCGTTGCTGCCGTTGTTCGCGGACGGCGGGGTGGCCTACGAGCTGAATGCCTCGGGAATCCGCAAGTCGAGCCTGGACCCTGGCACCGGGCAAGAAGTGCACGGGCAATGGTCGTATCCCAGCCGCGGCTTGCTGCCGCTGCTGATCGACCGCGGCGCGGCGTTCACGGTGGGCTCGGACACCCATGACCCGCGTGATGCCGGCGCCGGCATCGGCGAAATGCTCGGGCAATTGCAGCCGCTCGGGCTGCGCAGCATCAGCTACTACGAAGCACGTCGCCGCGTTGACGTGCCCCTGGACCTGCTGGCCAGCACGGCCGGCGCTGAATCCCTGATCAATGGATACGTTTCACGATGACCCTGAACCCTTGCAGCCTGCCGTCTGACTGGAACCAACTGCGCAGCGCCCCCGAGGCCGAACAACTGGCGGCCTTCCATCAGGCGCTGGTATTGGCCCGTCCCGAGGATGTGCCGGGCGGTTTCCGCGCCTTCGCCGCGGACCTGATGGACCGTGGCCTGATCAGCATGGCGCAGTACGTGGCGGTTTTTGCCGGCCATGCGCTGACCTGCCTGACCCCGGCGGGGCCTGGGGTGTTCCGTGACATGGCCGATGACAGCGAGGCCGCCGACCTGGCGGCGATCTACAGCCGCGCCAAGTACGGCAGCATCGGCGATATCCGCCACCTCGCCTGGCAGGTGATCGATTACCTCGACGCCCAGCTCGACGACCCGCTGTCGCACTGGGCGCGGCTGTTCAGCCACGCCAGGGACCACGGCGACAACGTGGTGATGATGACCACCGGCTGGCGCAACGTGCCGTCCACGGCCAACGTGCTCTACGACATCGTGGTCGAGGAGATCAACGTCACCCTGGCGCACAAGGGCCTGCCGACCATCATCAACGTCAAGCTGCCGCGCATCGCGCCGCCTTGCGAGAACTACGCGAGCCTGAGCACCGAGGAGCGCGAGCGGGTCAACCTGGTCCAGGACCATGTCATCCCCGCCGAGAATTTCTATGGCTGGAGCGGGGTGCATGTGATCTTCGGCGATGACGTGCTGGTCACCGGATCGACCGCGGACAAGGTGTTCCATCACTCCATGCGCGCTGGCGCGAAGTCGTTCCAGGCGCTCTATCCGGTCGCCGTCGATCCGCGCATCGCGCTCAGCGACGCGACCATCGAAGAGCGCCTGAACATGACCCAGATCGGTCGCGGACTCGGCGATAACCTCGCGCAGTTGTTGTCCGACCCGCAATACCAGCCGATCCTGCGCACCTTACGCCTGGTGTTCGGCGCGGAAAACCACGCGGCGCTGGAGGCGTTCCTGCCACGGGTGCCGGCGGGTAACTGGCTGCGGTTGTACCGGTCGGCGCTGGGCAACGAGTTTCTGCGTCAGGACGGCTGCATACCGTCGCTAGCCCTGGTTCGCCGGCACTTGGTCGAGGCCGGGCTGTTGCGCGCCGATGGCCGGGTGGTACGCCGGTGAGCAGCCGCGATACCGCGCCGGTGCAGTACGTCAGCTATTGGGAAACCGCCGCCGGCCAGACCATGCCGCCGTGGATCGCACTGGCGCTGGTGTCGTTCCAGCGTGCGCTGGGCGAGCGCTTCACGCTGCTGACGCCGCACGACCTTGAGGCGCGGATCGATCCGCGAGTCGTCGACAAAGCCTGGGGTTTTCATCCGCTGGCCTTCACCCTCGACGCCGGAATCGAGGCGATCGTGGCCAAGAGCGACCTGATCCGCATGGCCTATGTCCACCGCCATGGCGGCGTCTGGCTGGATGCCGACACCCTGCTGCTGCGGGACCCGACGGCGGATGTGTTCCCCGACGGCATCAGCGACAAACTGCACTGGCACAGCGAATGCCTGTTCGCTTCACGCGCGGGCAATCCGTTGCTGGAGGAAGCGCTGGCTGCGGCACTGGAGGGCGGGGCGCACGCCTGGGGCAACCCCGGCGGGATAAAGGACATCGTCGCGCGGCGGGCGGATGAGGTGGTGCCGCTCTCGGCGCAGTTGATCGATCCCGGTTATCGCCCGCGCTACAACTTCGACGGCTGTGAGGTGATGCGCCGCGAGGACGTTGCCGTCGCCGACTTCCTGCTGGCCGATATCAGCCTGCTCAAGCTCTACAACACCTACTTCAAGCGCACCAGCACGCGCACGGAGTCGGTGGCGCAGTTTCTCGACGGCGGCAGCCTGCTGGCGCGGCTGTTCCTGCATATCGAGCCCGACCGGCACTACTGGCTGGCGGAAACGGCCCGGCTGACGGGGGATCAGCCGTAGCGCACCGCATCAGCGGGAATATGCATCCGGCAACTGCCGGCGCCGTCCAGGTCGAGGCGCCCGGCGATCACTTCATGCACCGAAGGTGTTTGCCGGTGTACCGAACCGTGGGCGATATACAGCCACGCCGGGATGCGTTCCGGCATCTGGGCGAATTCCAGCTCGATGCGCAGCAGGTCGAACACTTCAGTGCTGCGTCCGCTGGGTGTCCAGGCCAGCGGCGCGGTGCGGTGATCCGGGCGCAGCAGATGCAGCGGATGCTCCAGTTGCAGGTTGAGCGTGCCGGGATGGCAGGCGTGGACCTCGGGAAACTCGCGGCTGATCAACGGCAACTGGCGGGCGAGGGTGCCGCGAGCCACGCCCAGCCCGGCAATGATCCGGGCATCCAGTGCCAATGCCGGCCGCGGCGCTGATGCGGGCAGCAGGTCGGCGAGCCCCTCGATAACCTCTTCGACCGCGAATGCGTTCATGTCTTTCTTCCCCGTGCGGCGATAGTGATCCGGGCACTGCCGGCTGAAAATGACCCGTGTGTGGGGTGAGGCTGGCGGTAGCCAGGGATTGAACCCGTCTCCGCTGTCGGGATAGAGGGCCAGCAATGGCGCGCGCAAGCCTACCGCCATGTGCACGATTGCCGTGTCCACGCTGACCACCGCCTGCGCCCGGCTGATATAGCTGGCTGCCTCCTTGGGGGTGTTCAGGTCCTCCAGACAGCGAACGTTGTCGCGCGCGGTCTCGACTGCCAATAGACGGGCCTGTTTGCGGCTGGCCGGGCTGCACAGGATGCCGATCGATTTGCCCGGCCACGCATCGGCGAGGGCCCGCAGCAGTTGGCGTGCCTTGGCGGGAGAGAGGCTTTTGTCGGCGCGGCTGGCATAGGGGTTGACCAGCAGGTGCGGGGGATTCTTTGGCGCCGTTGGCGCCAGGGGCACGATGTAGTCGCACTGGATCGCGTCCAGGCCGAGATCGGCCAGCACCCGCGCGAAACGGCCCGCCACGTCGAGCCCGGCGCTGGCCGCGCCGAACTTGCGGTTGACGCAACGCAGTTGATCATCGAGGGAATACACCCGCGCCGGCTTGAGCAGGCGAATGAACAGCATCTCCGCCGGCTGGATCCGCCCCACCAGATGCACCATCACATCGACCCGGCCGAGCTGTCGGGCCAGCCGGCAAAGCGCCAGGGCGCCGGGGTTCTCGTCGGTGACGAGGACCTGATCGACGCCGAAATGGGCTTTATGCAGATCGGCCAGGGGTTCCACCGTCAGCACGGTGACGCGGGCATTGAGCTTTTTCGCTTCACGAAAGAAGAACGACGACACGATGGCGTCGCCCAGCTTGGCATCCCAGCGGGGGACCACGATGTGCAGCGGCGCATCCGGCAGGGACGCGCTGAGGCGGCGATCGGTGAGCACGCGCATAAGGAAACGGGCGGCGGCCTTGCGGTGTTTCTCGGTGATGCGCATGTGCTTGGGTCTGAGTGAACAAGGCGCCGATGTTATTGACTGCAAATGGCCATTGCCAGCGCGGCGCCTTGATTTTCACTGCCCTCAGACTTTGAACTGCGCCACCATCCCGTTCAGTTCCACCGCCAGGCGCGACAGGTCCTGCGCGGCGGCGCTGGTCTGGTTGGCGCCGGCGGAGGTCTGCATCGACAGGTCGCGGATATTGACCAGGTTGCGGTCTACCTCGCGGGCCACCTGGGCCTGCTGTTCCGAGGCGCTGGCGATCACCAGGTTGCGCTGGTTGATCGCGGCGATGGCTTCGGCAATCAGCTCCAGCGCCTGGCCCGCGGACTCGGCCACATCCAGGGTGCCGGCGGCGCGGCCCTGGCTGCTGTGCATGGCGTTGACCGCACGCTCGGTGCCGGACTGGATCTGGCCGATCATCTGTTCGATTTCACCGGTGGACTGCTGGGTACGGTGGGCGAGGGCACGGACTTCATCGGCGACCACGGCGAAGCCGCGTCCGGCCTCACCGGCGCGGGCCGCTTCGATGGCGGCGTTGAGGGCCAGCAGGTTGGTCTGCCCGGCGATGGAGCCGATCACGTCCAGCACCCGGCTGATTTCATTGGCGCTGGCGGCCAGTTGTTCGATATCGCCGGCGGTGCTGGTGACTTCGCCGACCAGCGCCTGGATGGACTGCAGCGCCTGATTGACACGGTCGCGGCCATCGCGGGTGGTCTGGTCGGCGCCCTTCGAGGCATCGGCGGTGCTCACCGCGTTGTTCGCCACTTCTTCCACGGCGGCGGTCATCTGGTTGACGGCGGTCGCCGCCTGTTCGATTTCCGCGCTCTGCTGCTGCAGGCCGCGGCTGGTGTCCTCGGTGACCGAGTGCAGTTCTTCCGAGGCCGAGGCCAGTTGGTCGGACGAGGCGCTGATCCGCGCGAGCGTCGAGCGCAGGCTGTTCTGCATGCGGGCCAGCGCGCCGAGCAGCAGCGCCGGTTCGTCCTGGCCCTCGACCTTGATCGCTTGGGTCAGGTCGCCGGTGGACACCCGCTCGGCAACCGCCAAGGCTTCCGCCAGCGGCACGACGATGCTGCGGGTGAGCAGGGTGGCGATGGCGACCAGCGCGGTCATGATCAATGCCAGCGCGATGATGATCAGCAAGAAGGATTCGCGGGAGGCATCGGCACTGCGTTGCGAGGCTTTTTCAGCGCCGTCGGCGTTGTACTTCACCAGCGCTCGCAGCGTGCTTTGCATGGCGTCGGTGGCATCGGCCAGCGGGCCGTTGACCAATTGCCGGGCGTTGTCGAGGCGGTTGTTCAGTACCGCTTCGGCGACGCTGGACTGAATGCCGACATAGCGCTCGCGGGCGCTGACGAAGGTCGCGAACAGGGCGCGATCCTCGGGTTCGATGATGGTGCTTTCATAGAAGTCCAGGGCCTTCTGCAAACCCTGATTGACCTCGGCCGCCCGGCGCAGGGAGGCTTCGCGGGTCTCGGGCTGTTCTTCGAGCAGGCTGCGCATGGTGATGGCCCGGGCGCGGTTGACGTCGGTGCCGATTTCGCCCAGGGAGATCACGGCGGGCAACCAGGTCACCCGGATTTCAGCCGAGGCGCGGTCCATCTGGCGAGTCTCGTAGAGCGCTATCAGGCCGAGCGCGAGGACCAAAAGGCCGAGCAGGGTGAACAGGCTGGCGGCCCGTTTGCCGATTTTCATTTGCCGGAACTGCATGGGGACTCCTTGGGAAAAAACAGGCAGCCAGAAAGCGGCTGCCAGGACAGGCAACGTCGGCACCCAAATAGCGAGCCGATGCGTTGGCGCCCTTGTTCGATGATGTCAGTTAGACATCGTTCCCCGCAGAGTACCCCGTATTCGTGAAGAGTTGTTTCAAACCAGTGATTCGTTTCAGCCCCTTACTCCAGAGCCCTAGCCGGCGCCCTTAGTCGGGCGCCGAAAAACTCAGGCCAGGCGCTCGAAACGGTACGGCGCGGGATCGATGATCGGGTTTTCACCCGACACCAAGTCCGCCGCCAGTTGTCCGGCAGCCGGCGAAGTGCCGAAGCCGTGGCCGGAAAAACCGGTGGCCAGGGTCAGGCCGGGAATGCTCGCCAGCGGCCCGATCACCGGGTTGGAGTCCGGCGTCACGTCGATGGTGCCGGCCCAGGCATCGGCGATCTGCGCCTGTTCGAACACCGGCCAGGCGGCGCGCAGGTTGCGCAGCGCGTCGTCATTGAGGCCGTGGTTGGCGGGCGGGTCCTGGACGCGGACCTGTTCGAACGGGCTGACGCTGTCGGCTTGCCAGCGACGGGCCAGCTTCAGGTCGTTGAAGAAGTATTTGCCGAAGGAAATCTTCAGGAAATCGCGCTGGGCTTTCAGTTGCGGCAGGTAGCGGCGCCCCAGCAGCAGGTGGTCGAGGGTGAGGAAGGCATCCAGCTTGCCGCGCTGGGTGATGATGAAGCCGCCGTCCTTGTGCTTGCGGAAGGAAAAGTCCGGCGCGCCGACGGCGATGTCGGTCGGGCCGTCCATGGGTTTGGTGCGCAGCACTGAGCAGGTCAGCGGCAGGGTCGGCAGGTTGACGCCGAGGTTGCCGAGGAACTTGCGCGACCACAGGCCGCCGGCCAGCAGCACCTGTTCGCAGCGGATTTCGCCGCGCTCGGTCATCACGCCGCTGACGCGGCCGGCACTGGTCAGCAAGGTGCGCACCGCGCAGTGCTCGATGATGATCGCGCCCTTGGCCATCGCCGCCTTGGCAATGGCGCTGGAGGCCAGGGTCGGCTCGGCGCGGGCGTCCGACGGGGTGAAGATGCCGCCCGCCCAGTTGGCCTGGCCACCGGGCACCAGCGCGCTGATTTCCCGATTGCTGAGCAAGCGGGTATCCAGCGACAGGTGCTCGACGCTCTTGAGCCAGTTCTGGTGCATGTTCATCTGGGTTTCATTGCGGGCGATGAACATGATCCCGGCCTGGCGGTAACCGACATCGGCCCCCACCCGTTCCGGCATTTGCGCCCACAGTCGATCCGCGGCCAGGGCCAGGGGAATGTCGTCGGCATGGCGGCTGGTCTTGCGCACCCAGCCGAGGTTGCGCGACGACTGCTCGCCGGCGATCCGGCCCTTTTCGATCACCACCACGGGGATCTTGCGCTCGGCAAGGGCCAGGGCGGCGGTCAGGCCGATGATGCCGCCGCCGATGATGACCACGGTGGTGGCGGGCGGCAGCGTGTTGCTGGTCTGTACGGGATCGATGGTGGGCGACATGGCGGGCTCTATGAATGAAGGTTCAGCGGGTTACTGGCCGAGGTTGATCTGTACGACGTCGGCTTTCGAGGCGCCGCGGTAGGCGGTGACTTCCAGCTCTACCTTGTAGACCGTCGAGCCCAGTGGCGGGCAGGTCGCGGTGCAGGCCGGGTCGATGCCGCGGAACTTGCCGCCGATGAAGTCCATGACCTTCGGCACATCGGCCGGGTCCTGGATGAACACCCGCGAGCAGACCACGTCGGCCAGGCTGGCATCGACGGCGGCCAGGGCGCGCTCGATGTTGTTGAACACTTGTTCGGCCTGCTCGATCACGTCTTCCGGGATCAGCTTGGTGTCGGGGTTACGGCCGGCGGTGTTGGACACGAAGATCCAGTTGTCCACGGCCACCAGCCGCGAGTAGCTGGCTTTTTCTTCGAAGATGGAGCCGCTTTTCAATTTGGTGATCTGGGTCATGGGGAATGCCTCACAGGGTTCAAAAGGGAAGGGTCAGCTAAGGACGGGGGTGTCCCAGAGATTGAGTTTCACGCCGATGCCCAGCTCGACCGCCTTGCGGTACACCACGGTGCCCCAGGCCAGGTCTTCGACCGGCATGCCGCCGACCGACATCAGGATGATCTCGTCATCGTTCAGGCGGCCCGGCGCGTCACCGGCGATGATCTTGCCGATGTCTTCCAGTTGCTCGGGCTGCAGGCTGCCTTCGGCGATCATGTCCATGAAGCGCACGCCCACCAGCGGCACGCAGTTGTGCGCGGGCTTGGGCAGCTCTTCGAACCAGGCGTTGTACATGCCGGTGTTGTCGAGCACCTTGCGCACATCGTCCTGCTCCATGCCGGCATCGATGCTGCACGGCGCCGGCATCGCCAGGAACGCGCCCGGCTTGACCCATTCGCGGCGAACCAGCGGATAGGTGCTCGGGTCGCCGACTTCGCCGGTGCTGCAGTAGGTGATCAGGTCGGAGTCGCGCACCACGTCTTCCAGGGTGTCGACGATGCGGATGTTGGTGATCTGCGGGTAGGTTTCTTTGACCCAACTGATGAAGCTGTCGAGGCTGCGCTGGCCGCGGCCCTTGATCTTGATGGTGTCCACCAGCGGGCAGACGGCCATGAACGCGGCGACGGTGGTCTTGCCCATCACGCCGGGGCCGAGCAGACCGATGACTTTCGAGTCCTTGCGCGCCAGGTGACGGGCGCCGACCCCGGGAATCGCGCCGGTGCGGTAGGCCGAGAGCAGGTTGGCTGACATGTGTGCCAGCGGCGCGCCGGTATCGGCATCGTTGAGGGTGAACATCAGGATCGAGCGCGGCAGGCCTTTTTCGCGGTTGGCGATGTTGGAGCCATACCACTTGGCGCCGGCGGTGCGGAAGTTACCGCCGAGGTAGGCGGGCATGGCCATCATGCGGCGGTCGGCGGTGGGCTTGGGCATGTCCGGGAACGGCGAGGTTTCCGGGAAAGTGATCATCGCGCCATGGGAGTCGTTGTTCGGCCCGGCCATGCGGTAGTCGCCCTGATACAGCAGCCCGAACATTTCTTCCATGGTGTCGACACAGGCCGGCATGTCGGTCACGCCAGCGCGGATCATGTCTTGTTCGGAGAGGTAGATGAAGTCGATTCTGGTGTCGGTGGTCATTGTTGTCTCGAGGCGCTTCGGGTGGGCTTGTGCAAGGAAAAGCGGTCGGACAAGTTTTGCTAACGAGCGGTAGGCTGTCTTGAGCCTGAGCGCCAGCGGGTTTGACTGTGCGTGACATGGTGGGGGGTAGGGGCAGATCGGGAGGTTTGTGGCGCTTCAGATCCAATGTTCCTCAATCGAATTTTGCTTCCCGTAGGAAAGACCTCCGATCCTCGCTCTGCTCTGCCTTCAGCATCAGCTCAGCGCCCACGAGCGTGCCAGTTTTACTCCGCCCCAACACGGTCATCGGATCCTCGAACCCATGGACGTAGCCCAAGGCGAACGCTCCGCACTGATAGCCCATAAGCCGCAGTAATTCGTCTGGCAGCGTCCGGGCAATTTCCAGTGGACAGGACAGGAACTGGTTCTCCTCTTGCCGAAGCCAGCCGAGTGCGTAGGTGAGGTTGACGGCCGAACGGACTCGGTCGGAGCAATTGGCTCCGCCTCCGTGGTACACCTTTCCGTCGTATACAAGCACTGATCCCTTTTCCATCTCCGCAGGAAAACTGGCCGCTATCTCAAACTCGACGTTGCGCCCCGATCGGTGACTGCCGGGTACGATGCGCGTGGCGCCCATCTTCTCGGAGTAGTCGGTCATGGCCCATAGGGTGTTGCATTGCACGTGATAGTCGTTGGGAAAGGGAAACATGTCCCAGGCTACTTCGTCTTGATGCAACGTCTGCGCCCTGGCACCCGGATAAATGGACACGACCTGCGTGCAATGGACCTGAAACGTCGTAGCGTGAGAGAGAAAGCGCTGTGCAATTTCGAAAATGGTTGGGTTGAGGATCAACTCACGTGCCCCTATGGACCGCGCAATCAGGCCGCCGGTGCGTTTGGTCCGTCTACCAAGAATGTCGTCGGGCCCGAAGGAAGCCACCGCCGTATAGGGTTCGAGTTCTTCGGCGATACGATCCATAGCGGTGCCGGGCACAAGTTTGTCAATGATGGCGTAGCCGTGCTCGCGCAAGCACTGCAGTGCGTCTGATGCAGAAACGGTGTTGGGAAGGTGAATCAGCGACATGGAAAATACTCCGTGGAGGGTCGTTGTCCGTTGGTCGAGCCTTTGCCAACGCCGCATAGTTGCTACGCCGCAGTACTCATGGTCAGACAGATTTCGTAGAGCTGATCAGCGCTAATCGATATAAATCCAGAATTCGGGCGCCCATGACGGATGGGGCATAACGTTGCTCAACGTAAGCACGCAATCGAGCCGGATCGATGGTCTGCGCATAGTCCCCGGCTAGCACCGCAGTGACTTTTGCAATCAGAGCGAGCGTATCTTCCGGCTCGATCAGCAGGTCGGGGGTTATGCCGCGCAGGATTTCAGAAAGGCCACCAACGGCAAACGCCACCACCGGGACGCCGGTAGCCAGTGCTTCAATGCTGACGCCCCCGAACTCTTCATACGCTGACGGCATCACGATCAGACGGCAGGCCGCAATCGCCAGGGGCACCTCGTGATTTGGGATGAAGCCCATAATCGTCACCCAGTCTTGCAATCTGGCTTTGTGAATGGCGCGCCTCAGCCGGTCCCGTTGCGTCCCGTCGCCGACGATCAGCAACTCGCACTCTTGTTCGCGAAGTGCCCGAGCGAGCGGGATGAGATGCTGCCAGCCCTTTTCTTTCGCGATGCGGCCGACAAAGCCCACCGTTTGCCGTCGCAGGTTGTGATGTTTGCGGAACGTAGCCAGGTGCTCTTGCCGGGGCGGGGCGAATTGCGTTGTATCAACCAGGTCAGGAACGATCTCGACATGCCGGGCATCACGCGTGAGTTGGCAGGCGGTTCGTTGGGTCAGAGCGACTACCGCGAAGGCCGTGCCCACGGCTTTACGCTCCAGCCACCGGGCCAGCCGGTGCTGAAGCATGTCCAGCCAGGAGTGTGGCGTGTAGACCGCAAGACGAGAGCAGTGCACCGTCAGGATCAGAGGGCGTCGCAGCAATCGAGGCGCTAAGCAGGCGACTAGCAGCGCGGGAATTTGCCCGTCGAGGTGCGCATGAATGACATCGAAGTCATGCCTACGTCCTCTTTGGAGCAACGAACACAATGTTGCCAACGCCCACGACTGCGTCAGCCCTATCAAGCCGCTGAATTCGGACCGTATCCGCGGCATGGGTAGCAGTTTGCGCTCAACCCATAGATTCGGATGCAGTTGTCGCAGCTTGGGCAATCCGGGGAAGCCGATGGTCATAACATGTTGATGGGTTCCTTCCTGTGCGAGCCAAACTGCCTGGCGCCAAGTCTGAATCTGCATGCCACCTACCGAGTCGTACTCCGCTGGCCATGTATCAACATCCGGATGATGGAAAAAAGGTGTCAACTTCAAGACGTTCATGCGAATCAGGCCTTCGTTAAATAATTGGGGCCGAGCGGTTAGAGCGCGCAGGCGCGTCAGGGCTCAAGATGATTTTCGATCATGTATTGGTCAGGTGATGATGTTGTCTGCAAGGCTGGCGTGCAGCATCTGTATCAACGCTTCGATGGAGAACGTATGCTCAACCGAGGTCAACATACCGGCCTGGATGTCGAGCGTTGCTTCCAGCCGGCTGAAGACCTGCTCCCAGTCGCGGGTATCCAATTCAATTCTGTCGAGGGCCGTAACCTCTTCAGGGGGGGCGCCGGTAACATTGCAGATTGTGTGAATGACGAGTTGGCGAATGAAGTGTGGGGTCATGAGTGTGGCCACTTCCATCGTTGATCTTCAGTTAGCAAAAGGTTGCAGCGCTAGCGAGGCGCAAGCATGACCCGTTGCATCGCAGGCGATCTGGCGAGCAATTCTCAATGCATTGGCCTGAATAGTGAGAGTTGGATTCACCCCACCGGGGTAGGGCATGTAACTACCGTCCGCAACGTAGACATTCTCTAGCGAATGGAGTTTGCCATCCCGATCCACTACGGACGTTCGCGCATCGTCACCTGCGCGGCAGGTGCCGTGCAGGTGTGTGCTGCCCATTGCGAAGTTCGAGGCTTCATGCTGGATATCCCGCGCGCCAGCGGCCTTGAGCCAGTCAGCTGAGCGCTCCACCATATAAGCTAGGCGTGCCAGATCCTTTGGATTCGTCGTGTAGTCGATCATCAGCCGCGGAAAGCCCCATGAGTCCGTACTATTGGATAGACGGACCCGATTCCCGAGAGAAGGGTGGTCAGCAAGAAGGGTCTCCACACGTAATACCAAACCATCGCCCTGTAGACGATTCCAGTCATCGTGTTTGGCTTCGTAGATCAGTCCGCCGACTCCAGTCGGACAGCGCTCGTCCAGATAGTGGTGAAACGTGCAAACCGTCGAGAAGGGCCCCCGATAACCTATCGGATGATCGTCGATTTGTTGCCGGTTCATCGGCACCACGCCCTGCGAATATTCGCTGAGTTTCATGCAGAGACCCCTACCGACCAAATCGTGCTCATTGCCAAGCCCCCTTGGCGCATGAGATGTGATCGAACGCAGCAGTAGCGCAGCCGTTTGAATTGCATTACAAGCCAGTACAAAACGGTTCCCACGGATGGTACGTATCTGACCCGATGTGGTGTCCATGCATCGCACAGCGCTGGCGCGATTACCCTGTTCCTGTGTCAGTGCCATGGCTTTTACGCCAGTCAGTAGCAGCAGGTTCGGCGTATCGGCCAAGGGGTTGAGCAGGGCGTTCACCACATCGCGTTTGGCGCCTCGCGTGCATTGTGCCGAGATACATAAGGAGCAGTGATCGCAACGGTTGCGGTCGATCGCCACAGGCGTAGGGCGGGGGGACAGGCCGAGCCGGAGCGCACCTTCCCAAAGATGTTCCGCGGGAAGGCTCAACGTATTGGGAGCCTGTTTTCGCCTGCACTTGAACCCAGCGTGGTCGACGGAAAGAATCGACTCTATCTCGTTGTAAAAAGGAGCGAGATCAGAAGCGCCGATGGGCCATTTCACCGGTAACCCCTCGACACGGATGCGCTCGCTGGCATCGAAATCGAAGTCGGTATATCGAAACGAGGCGCCACCGTAGAAAACCGTGCCACCACCTAGGTTGCGCGTGCTCCATGGCCATCCCTGCGGACTCCATCCTTGCGCGCTATTGCCAGCCAATGCGTGCTCGGCCTGGGCGTCAACGTCCGCATTGTTTGCACTTGCCTTAAGTCTCGCGCCTTCTTCCAGCAAGAGGGTGCGAAGCCCTGCCCGGACAAAGGTGTCCGCGGCAACCGCACCAGCGGCCCCGCTCCCTATGATGACCACATCGAAAGGATCATCTGACAGAGTATTTAACCGTAGCCCGTTTATATGGGACGCACCGAGGGGGTGGTCTTCGACGTGTTGCTTTAATGAAGAAGTCATCTTATGGAGTGTCCTCTGACGGGGTTATATGGCGGCGCACAGGAAAAATATCTTCATTGTCGAGTCCCCCCCCGACATTTCTGTAGCACGTACCTGCCGGTCTACGGAGTAGTACTGTGCTTGGCTAATCCAGTTAATTACTTACGCCTTTGAAGGCAATTGCACTACTTCGTGTTCGTGGAAGTAAAATAACTCTAGCAGAGAAGCTGGCGATGGAAGGGGTAAAAACTGTTCGTTCGTGTTATTTGGGATGTCGGCGTAATATCTTTCTTGAGGGCTTGTAAGAGCATTCATACAAATAACAAAAGTTCTACTCATTCATATGTGTAACATGACATATCCAGTCATTGACGGCGCAATAGCCTTGAGTGTATCCATATTTCAAATGTTCTATCCGCTCTGTGCGACGCATATGAGCTAAGGACAAAACAGGGCTTGGCCTCTCTTGTGCACGATGTGTGCCTGAGGTAATGGCCTTGAATATATTTCGTTGATGGAAAAGCATAAACCGACGACAGCATTGAATAGCACATTAGCGATGGGCACCAGCTTGCTAACAACGCTTCTGCGCAACGGAGAGAGTCTATGCGTCACATACGGCTTCAGTTTGAAGATGAGTGCTATCCGGTGTGGATTGGCATTCGATGCGTGGATGAAATCGTATCGAATTTGCGTGAACTCGGTGCGTCGAGCTATCACGTAATTAGTGATAGAACGGTCAGCCAGTTGCATGCGGGCATATTGTGCGAGCAGCTTTCGGCTCAAGCTTCTGCCCGCCTTTGGGTCGTCGATAATGGCGAATCATGCAAAAGTTTGGGAACAGTCGAGCATCTTGCTCAAAAAATGGTACAGGTCGGCATTGATCGGGGCAGCGTTATCGTCGCTGTGGGTGGCGGGGTGATCGGAAATCTCGCGGGATTAATAGCTGCATTGCTGTTTCGCGGCATTCGCCTTGTACATGTGCCGACGACATTGATTGCAGCAGCGGATTCAGTCGCCTCGCTCAAGCAGGCAGTGAATCTTTCTTTAGGTAAAAACCTGCTGGGTTGTTTTCACAAGCCCACAGCTGTTCTGATTGATCTCGAATTTCTACGAACGTTACCAGCGACGCAAATACGGTCCGGCATGTACGAGATCATAAAGAATGCATTGACCGTGGCTACCGAAAACATCCCGCTGCTCGAAAGTGGATTGAAGGCAGACGCAAATTATTCCGAACTAGAACTCATGACCATAGTCGAGGCTGGTTTGCTGGCAAAGCAAAAGGTCATGAAAGACGACAAATGCGAGCGGAAAGAGGCCCTGGTGTTCGAGTATGGCCACACGGTCGGCCATGCAATCGAACTGGCGGCGGAAGGTCGAATACCGCATGGAGAAGCCGTCGGCCTTGGAATGATAGTGGCGGCGGAAGTTGCAAGTCGTTTGGGACGGCTGAGCGAAGCCGACCGGAGTCTTCATCATCATCTACTCAGCCGTAACGGACTGACGTTTCGACTGCCGGCCGGGGTTACTGTCGCTGCGGTGATGGCGCTACTGCGTACGGACAACAAGCGAGGTTATGTCTGCGCTCGTCCTGACCAGGTTGTCATGATCCTGCTGGATGGCCTGGGGGTTCCGGCCGGGACGGCTGGCAGTCCCTTGATACGAGTCGACGCCTCGCTAATTCAGTCTTGTATTGAAGATTGCTTAACGGGGATCAAGAAGATCGCCGCTGAGGAAAGTCGTCAATGACCAGTGTGCTTTTCATGCCCTGGTCTATGACGGCCAGCCGATCTCTTGTCACGTTGGTGTTTCGCGCTCTATGCGCCCACGAATCTCGGTAGCTGCGAAAACTATGAACGACCCTCTCGTTAATCAGCCTGCCCAGGCGGGCGCTGTGGGACTGATACGCATCGATATTGGGTGCGTATTGAGTCCTCTGCGTAACGCAGCCACCCCAGGAACTCTTGACCGATATCTGGTGGCTTGCGCAGGCGTGCAATTCTGGGCCGACCTGCTTGTTGTGGGAAAACTGAACGGTGTGCTCGCTGATACGACGACGGAAGAACTCGAAGAGCAGCTTCACCGCGCTGAATGCGAAGCTGATCGCGCCGCGCAAGTGATGTTGGGGCCTATACCGGCTGCGTCCGAAGACATAGATCACCTCGCAACTGCGAGTGTTGCGCTACATGTAGACCTATCGCCCGATTCTCTGAGCAAAGTGCTTCACCTGCCGATACCTGAGTGCTGCGGCTACGACCTTGCAGATCTCGCGCTGATTGCGGGCGACGTTGAGCAATTTACTGCACAAGTGCGCCTTGATCAGGCCTTTCTGATTGTCGGGATCCGTACGGGCGGAACATATCTTGCCCCGCTCTGGAAGGCTGCGTTGAACGGACTGGGCGCTGCCGATGTGCATTGGTGTACGGTGCGACCAGGAAAAGAGTACCCAGCGTCTGATGGCTTGGAAATCGCTCGGGCCTGGCTGGAGCGTCGAGTCGCTCCTGTGATCGTGGTGGTGGACGATCGGCCGGATACCGGGGCCACTATGGAGCGTGTAGCGGCGCCGTTGCGCGAGTACGGCGTCGATCTATGGTTCTCGAGCGTCGGAACGCTTTGGCAGGGGGCTGCGACGCACTCTATGCCGTCACATTCATCGGCGCATGTGGTGCGCGACTCGCTAGCACCACGGCTTTGGGAATGCTTGCTACCTGATGAACAACCTGAATTCATCGCACGACTGCGGAACACCGCAGGCCTCCCTTCGCTCCCAGCCCAAGCGCGGCTGCACTTCCGGTGTCCACAAGGTGAGGTGCGTTATGGGCTGGGCCACGCTTGGCTCCCGTGGAACGACCCACGGGTCCTGAGCGGGTGTCGGTCTTTGGTGAACCCACGCAAGACACCGATCGAAATTCTCGGACCTGATGGTGATGCGCTACTACATCTGCGTTTCATTGGTGAAGGTGTGTTCGGTCGTGCGGAGTTCGAGCGTATACGGGAGATCGGTGCCACGGGTGCAGCCTGGCTGCTTGACGGTTATGCAATTACGGCCGACATCGGGGTCTCGCGATCATTCCAGGAGCAGTTTCATACCGCGAGCCAGCCGAAGCGAGCCGACTTACTGCTTCAAACGGCGAACTGGCTGACGTTCCCTGCACGGCAACCCATTGCCCACACCTACCAAAGCCCTATGGTCGTGACACTTGGTTCGCGTTGGTTGGCAGTCGCAGATGTGATGCGAGAGCGCTGCGGTTGTGACCGGTTGCAGGAAATAGCTGAGCCATTGAGCTCATTTCTAACGGCGCCGGTTCCATGGCCGGGACGGACGGGCAGGACGTTCCGTTCGTCGCTGCGTTACAGCAGTGGTGGCTGGCATTGGCAGGTTGACCAACATGGAAGGCTCCATCGTTTTCAATTGGAAGCGAACTGGGGCGACATCAGCTCTTCCGAGCTGGAATTAGCAGCGTTTGCTCTCGAAAATCATCTGGCGATCGAAGACTCCACGCAGCTTGCATCACTGTGCGGTCTCGCTTGGTCGAGCGTACGGGAGAGCTTGTCCCTAGCTGCGTTGATGATCGTCGAGTCCAGGATACGCAGTGTGAGAATACCCAGCGAAAGTGGTCGCATCACCCTCTGCGCAGATTTCAATCAATTGATCAGGACAACTTCCGAGTTGGCCGAAATCAGCCCACCTTCATGGAGGTGACATGGACAGGCCTTACCACATCGTTACCGACATCTATACCGCACAGCCCAGGCTGCGTGCCGTCAGTTCCAAGGGCGCTAAGGTGACGCTTTCCGACGGCAAGCAGTATATCGATCTGATGAACGGCAAAGGCAGCGTTACGCTCGGACACCATCATCCGGTAGTAAATTCAGCGATTACGCGCCATTTACACAGCGGGTTGGCATCGGCGACGTGCTGGAGCGACCTGCATGAGGCACTCACAGAGCGGATCATCGACGACGTTGGGATGAGCGACGCACAGCTTGCACTGTTCAGCACGGGGACGGAAGCCTGTCGGGCCGCCGTTCAAGTTGCGCGGCAATTCACGGGCCGGCATGTCATAGCGAGTGCGGGTTACCACGGCTGGGGGGATTACTGGGCTAGCAGCGACGACTTGCTAGAAGCCAATGCGAGTGGAGTTATCGACTTCTACTTTATACCGGAACTGCTGGAGCAGGTGCTCGAACGGCATCGAGGACAAACAGCCTTGGTGATTTTGTCGCCTGACCATGTCCATCTGCAACCAGATAGACTTCGTCGGCTGGCGCAGCTCGTTCGGCATGAAGGGGTGCTGCTGTGCTGCGATGACGTCAAGCAAGGCTACCGCTCGGTACGCGCCTCCCAATTTCCAGGAACGGTTGGTTTCCAGGCCGATCTGTACACCTTCGCCAAAGGACTATCGAATGGCCACCGACTGTCGTGTCTGGTGGGCCGACGCGATGTCATGGCTGCGGCGAAGGAATTTACCTATACCGCCTATTTGGACACGATTCCTATCGTTGCGGCGTTGGCCACATTGGATTACATGGACAACCACGACGGTTACCAGCGATTGGTCCAATGTGGAGCCGCCCTGGCCGCGGAAATGCGCAATATCGTACAGCGCAGCGGGCTGCCGATCGAAATATACGGTGAGGGTCCACTGCTGCAAATCGTGGGTGCCAGCGAGGCATTGGATCAGACCCTGTACGCGAATTGGGCCATGGCGGGCTTACTTCTATACGAAGGGGACAATCAAGCTGTCTCGCTCGCGACCGGCGATGTGCTCGACGAATTGCTCGAACGCTTCGAGAAAGGGCTCACGGCTACTTCGCGGCAGTTCGGAAGAGGGAACCTTACGTCGATCACCCTGCAGCGGCGCTTTCAGGCAGCCTTTCGCATGATGGACGGAGCCAGCGATGTCGTTCCTGTCGAGGACGCGGTTCGTTGGATCAAGGAGGAGCGATGAGCCCGTCATCCCTGGAGTCGATGATGGGTAGGCGCATCCTGTTGCTATCACCGCACGCGGATGATGTTGCCTACTCCATAGGCGGCATCGTCGCACGGCTGTCCATGCGAGCGGATCTGCGCCTCATGACAATCTTCGGCTACAGCGGATGGGCACTACCACAGGCTTCGTGCGAGAAATCCGCAGATGCCATATCGGCAGAGCGGGAACTCGAGGATCGTGCGTATTGCGGGCGATGGCGGATCAATTACGACTGTCTCTCGTGTCCGGACAGTTTTGTGATGGGGTATGACAACGCGACGGAACTTAGCATCGCCGCCACCGATGATCCCAGGACCGAGGACGTCGTCAACTTGATTCGTAACGCCGTGGCGTGTCGGCGGCCTCAGGTAGTGCTTGCTCCGTGCGGCCTTGGCGGACATGTCGATCATCAGATTGTACGAATTGCCGCGGACGCGCTGCATCGCATCGAAGTCCTTTACTACGAAGATGTTCCCTACAGCTCGAGCTTGTTGCTCCCAGAGCTCGAGAGGCAGCTTACCGCTCAAGACCTGGTACCCGCCATGACGGCCGACATCGAAGGTGTGTTGGAAAGCAAGTGCGAAGACATGTGGGGCTACCGCTCACAGACCAGTGAATCCACTGTTTCTGAGATGCTGCTACATGCCGGCCGTGTCGGCACAGGCACCGCACGATATGCGGAGCGCCTGTGGCGCCGCTTAAGTTGAATCCGCTCTGGCGAAAGAATTGGTCAGGAACAACCGCTGACTTGATCCCATGGCTGTCATGGGCAGGCCAAATTCACCCTGATTGACGGAGGCATCCATGTTGGAAAAGCTGGCAGTTTATGGCGGGGCTACGGTCCACGACGGGAACTGGCCCAATTGGCCCCAGAGCAATGAGAACACTCGACGTAATGTCAATGCCGTTCTGGACAGCCACCGATGGTCCATCAGTGGTCAATACCGTGGGCAGCCGTCTTGGGAAGAGCGCTTCGGGCAGGCATTTGCCATTTACACGGGGGCCGGGTATTGCGTGCCATCCTCGACAGGCACCGCTAGCTTGAGCATGGCTTTGGAGGCTTGTGAGGTCGGGGCGTACGATGAGGTGATCGTGCCAGGCGTGAGCTGGGTTGCATCCGCGTCCGCGGTACTCGGGATCAATGCCATCCCCGTCCTGACCGACGTGGAGCCCGAGACCGGCTGCCTTGATCCTGTGGCACTTGAGAGTGCAATCACATCGCGTACACGAGCCATCACTGTGGTCCATCTTGGATCGGCGGTCGCTAACCTGGATCGCCTGGTGGCGATCGCCCAAGCGCACTCGATTCCGTTGATTGAAGATTGTGCGCAGGCACATGGCGCCCGATACGCCGGCCGCCATGTTGGTTGCTTCGGTGCGGCAGGTACCTTTTCGATGCAGCACAGTAAGTTGCTGACGAGCGGCGAGGGTGGGGCGGTGATTACTAACAACGAGGACCTCGCACGCCGCCTGGCGCATCTGCGGGCCGACGGCCGAACGCTCTCCGAGCAGCCACTTGGAATAGACGAGATGGCTCTGGTTGAGACTGCGGAGATCATGGGCAACAACCACTGCCTCTCGGAATTTCATGCTGCCATCTTGATGGCGCAACTGGAGGTATTGGACGAGCAACTGGCACATAGGCGTCGTAATGCCGCTGTTCTGGATAGTTTTCTGCTTTCTCTTGGTTTTTTGCCGCAGGCTACGGCCTCTCGCACCACAGAGCGTGCGCACTACACCTACGTGGTCCGGTTGCCAGAGTCAATTGTGGAGACGCAGGGCGCCGAGCGGTTTGCTGTGGCGTTATCCGCGGAAATCCGGTTGCCGTGCAAGACGATGTACCGCGCCCTTAACCAGAATCGCCTCTACAACCCTTCCTCGCGAAACCGGTTCGAACTGGGCCAGACATTCACCGATGCGGTCGACCCATCCCGCTATCAGTTGCCTATAGCGCAAAACTTTTCCCGGTCCTGCATCGCTCTGCCTCACCGCATGCTATTAGCCGATATGAGTGCGATAGAGCATGTGGCCGCCGCCTTCGAAAAGGTAGCCAGGCTCATTAATAACCGGCGTGTTTAAGCGGGCGCGCTCATCGCATGGGGCGTGTGACATCAGTCTCGGACTGGCAGGGAGGCTCCATTTTGTTTGGGTTCTTTGAAAAACTGCTTTATCCATTTCCTTTCAGCGAGCCATCGCCGATGCCTCAGGGATTCTCCGCCTTTGTTTGGGCTTGCACGCAGGGCGTGCGTGGCAAGATCGCCGCCATGGCGATACTCACGATGATGATGTCGGCCTTGGAAGTGATGCTGATAGCCATGCTCGGACACATCGTCGACTGGCTCAGCGTTCAGGTACCGTCGCGTTTGTGGGCCGAGCGCGGCGAGGCTTTGCTATGGCTGGTCACTGTGATGGTGGCCAGCATCGCCGTAGTGGCGCTGCAGACTTTCGTCAAGCATCAAGCCCTCACCGTGAACCTGCCCATGCGCCTGCGGTGGAACTTTCACAGGCTGATGCTGAAGCAGAGCATGGCCTTCTATCAGGATGAGTTCGCGGGTCGTATCACGGCCAAGGTGATGCAAACCTCACTTGCAGTGCGCGAAACCATTTTCGTGTTAGCCGACGTCATGGTCACTATGACCGTATACGTTGCCACAATGATCATCCTGGCCGGCATGCTCGATGCGCAACTGGTATGGCCCTTTGTGAGCTGGCTCGTCCTGTACGTCGTTGCGTTGTT
This sequence comes from Pseudomonas sp. 20P_3.2_Bac5, assembly GCF_025466035.1. Taxonomy (NCBI): domain Bacteria; kingdom Pseudomonadati; phylum Pseudomonadota; class Gammaproteobacteria; order Pseudomonadales; family Pseudomonadaceae; genus Pseudomonas; species Pseudomonas sp. 20P_3.2_Bac5. The sequence goes on from NZ_JANLOA010000136.1 coordinate 56,633, forward strand.
CTATTTCGTACCTAACCTGGGCAAGTTCGGCAAGGAACAGGCCGACGCGCGTGCGCTGCTGACGGGACGTATAACCGACGCCTATACCAACATTGCCACTGTCAAACTGTTCTCGCACACGCAACGCGAGGCAGGGTTCGCACGCGAGGCCATGCGCGAATTCATGCGCACCGGATACGGGGAGATGCGGCTAGTGAGCGCCTTTGAGATCGTTAACCATCTGCTGAGTATTGGACTCACGATTGGCACCACGGGCACTGCGTTGTGGCTATGGTCGCAAGGTGCAGTGGGAGTGGGCGCCGTTGCAGCCGGCACCGCTATGGCGTTGCGGCTGCAGGGTATGTCGCAATGGCTCATGTGGGAAATGACCAGCCTGTTTGAGAACGCCGGCATTGTGCAGGACGGAATGAGGACGCTGTCGGTCGCACCTTCTGTGCTTGAGGCACCTGACGCCGTCGAGTTCGCAGTAACGCATGGCGAGGTGCGCTTCGAACGGGTGAGCTTCCGCTACGCCGAAACCGGCCGCCGCGTGATCGATGATCTCGATCTCACGGTCAGCCCTGGCGAAAAGATTGGCGTGGTTGGGCGCTCGGGTGCCGGTAAATCGACACTACTGAACTTGTTGTTGCGCTTCCATGATCTGGAATGCGGTCGCATCTTGATAGATGGGCAGAACATCGCACACGCTACGCAAGATTCGTTGCGCTGCCAGATCGGCATGGTTACTCAGGACACCTCACTGCTGCATCGGTCGGTAGCCGATAATATTTCCTACGGCAAACCCGATGCGACGCTGGCGCAGATCGAGGCAGCGGCCCGGCGCGCAGAGGCACATGCATTTATCCAGAACCTCTGCGATACAGGCAAGCGTTGTGGATATGAGACGCATGTGGGCGAGCGCGGCGTCAAGCTCTCGGGCGGACAGCGTCAGCGTATCGCCATTGCACGAGTGATGCTGAAGGATGCTCCGATCCTGCTGCTCGACGAGGCAACCAGTGCGCTTGACTCCGAAGTCGAAGCTGTCATCCAGCAAAGTCTCTACCGGTTAATGGAAGGCAAGACCGTGATCGCTATCGCGCACCGGCTGTCCACCATCGCGGCGATGGACCGTTTAATCGTACTTGATGATGGATGTGTGATCGAACAGGGCGACCATTCGACGCTGCTTTCACAAGGAGGTCTTTACGCGAAGTTGTGGGCTCACCAGAGCGGCGGATTCCTGGGCGACCCAAAATGAAGTCACGGCCCATTGAAGATGCGCCTGCACCGCCCCACTCATCTAACCCAGAGTGCCAAACCATGACTACACATGAAGAGCAGCGCTATGGCCCCAAGGCGGATCGACTTCTGCGCATTCGGGAGATCGAATCCCTGTCCGCTCTGGTCCTGCCCATCTTTCCGATCGCGCCATTGCCAACCGCGGTGTTGGGTAGTCTGGCACTGGCGGATGACCCGGTAGCGATCTACGCAAGCGCTTTGGAGGAGGCTTTTCCGCAACTGGTGCGAAGCGTGGCGGACGTTTGTGGTCCCGCGCCCTGGATTGTCCGTAGTGCCGGTCACGAGGACCTGACGAATCATGTCAATGCTGGCGGCTACGAAAGCCTGGTATGTCCCGAGCCACAATCGCTGGTGCGGTGCATTGCCGCCGTGGCCATGAGCGGATCGACCGAGCATGCACAACGCCAGCTTGCGCTTTCGGGGCGTTACGGTCATGCCGAGGCGATTCCATGCTTTGTGCAACCGCTGCTGAACATCGATGTCTGCGGCGATGTCGGTCACGATCATTCGCCGTATCTGGACACGGCGGTTCTTGAGCAGATGGAGGCGGTATGTAATGAGCTGATGCAGACGTTTGACTTCACCGCGATCGATTGCGAATGGGGCCTCGAAACGACGCTTGGTTTCGTGTCCGTGACCACCGTCATGCCGAGAAATCCACAACTGATGAATGTCGCGCATACCATCGGTTTCGGTTTTGCGAGCGCTCAGAGTAGCGGCTCGCGAGCGACGACCCTGGCCCTGCGCCCGGCGTGCTCAGACCTCAGGCTATGGCGCGGGCGCCACTTGCGGGCGACGACGGTGCGACAGTTGCATCTGCTGCAGGCGCGGCCGGCGTATTCCGATGATGCCTTTCGGGACCGCTATGTGTTGACTGATGCGTGCCGTGAAGCGTTGATCGGGCGCTACGATGTCGTGGACGCCGGCTTGTTGATGTTGGGCGCACAATCCTCGGGTCGCACCCTTGTGGGGCCGGACCTCATGAGCGCCTGGCGCCGCTACCTTGCGCTCAGCGCCGCGGAGCAGGCCGAGGTGGCGGTTGTGATCGTGGACGAAGGCAGTGCGGAGGAGCACGCGGGTATCATGTTCCGCCAGCAGGGCATTACCTGCGTCAGGATGGACACTCGACGCATGCCCGCCGGAGCAGACTGCGTTGTATTTGACCGCGGCACCTGCATTCTCGGCGGCGCGGCGATGCTGCGATCCATTCACCATGAGCGTCGCCGAGAGTTGGTGTTGCCCGACGACTGTGCTCTTGTCTTCACCGATGAGGTGCTGTCACCTGGCGGCGAGCTGGCGCGAGGCTGCGCCGAAGCCCTTTCCCGGCTGCGCCGTTTACCGGTCGCGCGTGAAGTCAAGGAGCGGCTGTGCGCACTCAGCGAACAGCCGATGCCGACGAGGTGGATGCAACGCGCCGACGGCATGGTGGAGTCTCCCTCTCTGCTCGCGGCAGTCTGGCGGTCAAAGACCCCGGGGGATGCCGGCGAAGGCTATGCGCTCACTCAGTTTGCGCGAGATTACAAACGTGCCGTCCTGTTCTCACAGGATGCGCCGCTGCGGGAACTGCGCGCACTGCTCGCGCTGTCGTCCGTGACACGTACGCTGGTCGCGAGTGGTGACCTTCGAATCGTCATGGCATTGCTCGATTGTGAAGCGGCGACGTCCTGGGTGCCGCCGCACACGTTGCGCCGCCTGCTCGATTCGGCCGCCGTGCAATTGAACGCGCTTCAGCGCGACAACGCGGTGTTGATTCTTGAAAGCGTGTCCTTCGTCAGGACGGAATGTGCGCGGCTGCCGGTTTATGTGCTGGACGACGCCATCTCCTGCCTCGATGCATTGGCGCACGATCTTGAAGACGGCTTGTCAGTCGAAACGATGGTGTCCATCCGTGCATTGGAGTTACCGATCGCGAGCGAAGTCCTGCTTGCGCGGCAGGCTCTCGATAACCCTGGCGTCCTTCAATCGGTGGATACATTCCGACAGTCAGTCGCGTCGTTTAGAGGCGTTGTGTCGGGTGGTGATCCGACGGCGAGGTATGCTCAGCAACTCAACGGTAGTTATCTGACGCTGCGGGGCGCGCTGAGCGAGGCAGGGCTGGAAAATGTCGCCGAGCAGATCAGAGGGTCGTTAATCGAAACTTACGACGCCTCATTGAAAGGGCTGCTAGGGCGCGTGGCGGTGGAGGCGGATGCTGGCAGCTACAGCCGCTACCTCGACGTGATGCAAGGGTGGATCGAATTCCTGGGCATCGAATTGTTGTCTGAGCGCGATGCCGCAGTGCTTCAGCGCTTTCAACGCTGGTTGCGTCAGTGGGCTGATGAAGCGATCCCCGAGTCATTCGAGATACAGGACCGTAACTGGCAGTTCGAGTTTGACGCCATTGTGCTTGCCCGTGAGGCGCCGCAGCGGTACGAGAATCCGCACGTTCTTCACAATCTCCTCCATCAATACTCCCTGGCGGGACTGCGGCTTGATACGCAAGGGCTTCCACAACGCGTACAAGCGCTCGAACGCTTTTGCTCGACGTTCAGTAGTCGCTCGACGAAGGTTTTGCGTTTCGAGCGAGCGCTGCTCGAGATCCAGATTCCAATGGGAACGCACAAGGCAAGCTACGTATTCACACCGCGGCAGATCTCAGTGGAGTGGACGGAGCCGCCTGATTGTCCCGAGAGCGAAATCGCGCGGATCCTGGCGTTTGAGGTATTCCTCGATCGATTCCGCACCTGGCTGTTCCCGGCACTGACGATCCGGCGCGAGCAAGTGCTGGGCACCTGGACACTGTTCATCCGCCTCGACGCGCAGGGAGCGGATCCCTGGGATTACGAACAGCTCTGGCACTTTGTGGTTGCCACGCGCTTTCTATTCGACGCCTCTTACGATTTCTCGTACGTCGCCAACGAAGCCGTCGACGCCTTCGCCGAACATTTCGACGGGGTGCAGTGGAAGGCGGTGCTGACCACGCTAATACAGCATCGGGCGGTCATTGAGGACGCCTCGCAGTATGTCGCCTTGCACGCCCAGCCGATGTCGTCGACGGTCGCCGCTATAGCGCGGAGCCGCGTCGTTCGTGGTGTGCTCTTACGGTGTCAGCGCAGGGGGTTCGACTATTGCCGGGGCGTCATTGACGGCTATGTGCGTTGGTTGAATGTGGCGTCCGGGGACGATGGGCGGTGGCCTGAGCGCTATGAAGTGCTTCGGCAAGCCAGCCTTTTTCTCGCGGCCAGGTGGCCCGGCAAGGCGCTGTCGGAACTCGCCGAGCGGGATGTCTTCAACATCGGCGATGACCTGATCGCCGCTTGCCTTCTTAAACGCTCGGACCTGGCGGATGACCTACGGAAAACCGTGGCGGCGGGGTCGTCAATGTTATCGGGCTTGCCGGGAATGATCGTGCGGCATGCGCCTGAAATTGCTATAGCGGGTCGTGGCGCATCGCCCCTGGCTGAGCAACTGGTCGGCACCGGAATTCGATTTCGCCGCGCGAAACACTTTTTGGTCGCACGCTTCGGCGACCATCTCGACCAGTCCGTATTGGCGGCTCTACTACGGGACTTGGACGCGGTTCCGTGGGGGTATACCGCCGCCACTGAGCAGGCCATCCAGACGCAGCTATTGATTCGCGAACCGGTCTGTCGGTTTGAACTGGAAAAAGGCATCGATTGGACGACGCTGGATTCGTGGCCGTCGCTTGTGCAGAGGCGTCCCGCCTACCTGGAGTCGACCGCCTGTTGATTTAGCGTGCGGACACGAGCACCTATGCCGTCGCTCGGCCAGGACCTCACCCGATCAGGCATCAACCTCGCAGGATCAGGCAATCCGCTCAGACATGCCGGCCCTATACTGCGGAGTGTTCCGACAAAGTACCGAGGGTTCCCCGCCTTGAAACGTCATCCGCTGCTGCGTGCTCCCATCGCCGACCACGGGCATTCGCCCCAGTCCAGGGATGGGCGTTTCCACAACCTCACCCCGCGCCCGGCGAACATGCCTGAGCCCGATGCCAAGGTGCTGTGGAATTTTCTCTTCAACAAACCCGCCAACACTGTGCCGAAGGCCGCCGTGCCGGTGCGCCGCCTGACCCGGGCGGAACTGGACGCGGCGCCGGACGCCAGCCTTTATCGCCTCGGCCATTCCACCGTGCTGTTCAAGCTGCAAGGCGGCTGGTGGCTGACCGATCCGGTGTTCGGCAAGCGTGCGTCGCCGCTGCCGTTCGCCGGCCCCAAGCGGTTTCACCAGCCGCCGCTGAGCCTGGATGAGCTGCCGCCGATCCGCGGGGTGATCCTGTCCCACGACCATTACGACCACCTCGACCGCGCCACCATCAAGGCCCTGGCGCCGAAAGTGGAACTGTTCGTCATGCCGCTGGGCGTGGGCGACCGGCTGCTGGCCTGGGGCGTGCCGGCGTCGAAGGTGCGCCAGTTCGATTGGTGGCAGGGCATCGAGGTGGACGGCCTGCGCCTGACCGCCACGCCCGCCCAGCATTTTTCCGGACGCGGCCTGCGCGACGGCAACCGCACGCTGTGGTGCTCATGGGTGATCGAAGCGCCGCACCTGCGCATGTTCTTCAGCGGCGACACCGGTTACTTCGACGGTTTCGCCGAGATCGGCCGGCGCTTCGGGCCGTTCGACCTCACGTTGATGGAAACCGGTGCCTATAACGAGCACTGGCCGTACGTGCACATGCACCCGCGCCAGACGGTGCAGGCCCATGTCGACCTGGGCGGGCGCTGGCTGCTGCCGATTCACAACGGCACCTTCGACCTGTCGATGCACGCCTGGTACGAGCCGTTCGAAAGCGTACTGGAGTGGGCGGGCGAGCAGGGCGTCAGCGTGGCTACGCCGAGCATGGGTGAACGCATCGACCTGCGTGCGCCGCAGACCGGCGAGCGCTGGTGGCGCGAGGTAGTGGCGCAGGAGCAGGGCGATGCGGGCAAAGGCCGGCAATGCCGCTGGCGTTTGCGCGGGGCGTAGTGACGGCTACTTCCTTGGCGTGAGCCGGTGCGACATGAACTGGTGCGCCGGGGAAAACAGCCGGTTGAAGGTCATCAGCACCGCGCACACGGTGCCCAGCGCCGAGGCGGCAGCGATCAGGAACATGATTACGATCTGATAGCGCACCGCTTCCGCCGGGCTTTGTCCGGCGAGGATCTGCCCGGTCATCATGCCGGGCAGGCTGACGATGCCGACCACGGTCATCTGGTTGAGGGTCGGCATCATCCCGGCTTTCACCGCTTGGACGGCGGCGGCCTGCGCCGCTTCCCATCGGGTTCCGCCCAGGGCCAGAACCATTTCCACCACGTCGCGACGGGCGCTCAGCTCCCGCGTCATGCGGTCGAGCCCCAATGAAACGGCGGTCAAGGTGTTGCCCAGCACCATCCCGAGGATCGGGATCGCGTACTGCGGTTCGTACCAGGGCCGCACCCGCAACACCACGAACAGCCCCAGCGCGGTGACCAGCCAGGAACTGAGCCCTACTGCCACGACGCTGTCGGTCAGCAGCCCGGCATGCCGCTGTTTGCCGCGCCCGGCGGCGGAAATACCGGCAATCAGGGTCATGGCCAGCATCAGCGGCAGCACCACATACCAATGCGCGGACTGGAACACCCAGCCCAGCACATAACCGATCGCCAGCAACTGCACGACGGTACGCACTGCTGCCAGGAGCAATTGCCGCTCCAGTTGCAGTTTCAGCAGCACGGACAGCAGGCCGTTGATCAGGATCAGCGCGGAGGCGATGCCCAGGTCGGTGTAGGAAAGTGTCTGGTAGTTCATGCGGGCTTCTCGTTCAGCAATACGCCTTGATCCATGCTCAGCCAGCGGCTGCTCATGCGCCGGGCTTGCTCCTGATCATGGGTGACCCAGATGTAGCCGCAGGCTTCGGGGTGTTGCTCGAACCACTGCACCACCAGCGTTTCCACTGCGGCGGCCGATTGCGGATCGAGCGCCGAGGTGGGCTCGTCGAGCAGCAGGACCTGAGGCGCCAGCAACAATACCCGGACCAGCGCCACGATCTGCGCTTCACCGCCCGACAGGTCGGCGGCCTGCTTGTCCAGAAAGCCGGCGTTCTTTCCCGCCTGCACCAACAGGCGTTCCGCGATGCCGATATCGAAGGTGCGTTCGCGCAACGCTTTCAACGTGAACGGGAAGCGCAGGTTGTCCGCGACAGTTCCTTCCACCAGCGCGGCACGTTGGGCCAGGTAACAGACCTGAGTGCGAAAGCGCGGGATGTCCTGCGCCAGTACCGCCTGGTTCATCCAGGTGAGGCTGCCGTCGGCGGGCGCGTCCAGCAGCGCCAACGCTCTCAGCAACAGGCTTTTTCCCGAGCCGGAACTGCCGGTGATGACCACGCGTTCGCCTGCCCGCAGGGAGAAATCGACAGGGTTGAGCAGCGCCGCATGGGTTGTCGGGTCGACACGGCTGAGGCGCAGGGCTTCAAGCAGGATCGGCGCGGATCCCGGAGCGCAATGGGGTGGTGACACAGGCGTTCCTCAGGTATCCGGCGGGTCATTCAGTTTGTCTTCAACACGGGCGATCTGTCGATTGCAGGCGGGGCGCGGTTAACTTAGTATTGCAAACCATTATCACTTACAACAATTAAAGCCTCCTATGAGCGAAGTTGTGGTCGCCCCCAGCAATCACCTGCGAAATATCGAAGAGCTCTACAGCGGGCATCATGGATGGCTTTATGCCCGGTTGCACCGCAAGTTGGGTAATGCGCTGGATGCGGCCGATCTGGTGCAGGACACCTTCGCCCGGATCCTGGCGTCCAACGTCTCGGTGTTCGACGAGCCGCGGGCTTATCTGAGTTGTGTTGCCGGCGGCATTCTCGCCAACTGGTGCCAGCGAAAATCCCTGGAACGCGCCTATCTGGCCGCCCTGGCGCAGCTTCCCGCGCCCGAGGTGCCCTCGCCGGAGTCGCGCTTGCTGGTGTTGGAAACCCTGCATGAAATCGATGCCATGCTCGACACGCTGCCGCCACTGGTCAGACGCGCTTTCCTGCTGTCGCAACTGACCGGCATGAAATACGAAGCCATCGCCAGCGAACTCGGCGTGTCGCTGATTACCGTCAAGCGCTACATGAAACAGGCCTTCCTCAAGTGCCTGGCGCTGGTGAACTGAATGACCGAGACAGCTTCTGCAGCGCAGATCAGCCCGCAAGCACTGGAAGAAGCCGCCGAGTGGCTGATGTGCATGGGCGAGGGCGACGTCTCCGAGGCGGAGCAAGCCGCCTGGCGCGTCTGGCGCAGCAGCAGCCCGGACCGCGAGCGCGCCTGGCAACGGGCGGAGTTGCTGATGGGCAAGCTGGGCGGCCTGCCGCCGACGCTGGCGATGTCTGCGCTGGATCGTCCGGGCAACCCGGGACGCCGCGCCGTCATCACCCGTCTGGCGATGTTCCTGGCACTGGCGCCGGCCAGTTGGCTGGGCTTCAACCTGAGCGAACGGCAGGGCTGGATGGCCGATTACCGTGCGGCCATCGGCGAGTGCCGCGAGATCATCCTGGTCGACGGCACGCAGGTCTTTCTCAACACCGACTCGGCAATCGACGTGCGCTTCGATCCCGATCAGCGTCTCATCCGACTGGTTCGCGGCGAGATCCTGGTGCAGACGGCGGCGGACAGCGCGGTTCCGGCCCGGCCGTTGCGCGTCGCGACCAGCGAAGGCCGGATGCAGGCGCTGGGCACGCGGTTCTCGGTTCGCGAGCGGGCGGGGCGCACCTACCTGGCCGTGCTGGAGGGCGCGATCCGGGTGGAGGCGGGCAGCGCCGCCGTTGTTACGCCGCTGGTGGTCAGGGCTGGTGAAAAAACCGACTTCGACGCCCGCGCGACCGCACCGGTGAGCCGGGTGGACGAAACCGTCACGGCCTGGACCCAGGGCATGCTCCTGGCCGACAAGATGCGCCTGGAAGATTTCGCTGCGGAACTGGCGCGCTACGGCCGCGGCTTCGTGCGCTGCGACCCGGCGATTGCCGACCTGCTGGTGTCGGGCGCTTACCCGATCAATGACCGGCGTCGGACGTTGAACATGCTCGCAGCTACCTATTCGATTTCGGTGACGGAGCATATGAGCGGGTACTGGACTTTGTTGGCGGCACGTTGAGCATCGCGAAAAAGCCACGCTGTGTGAACCTGTAGGAGCGAGCTCGCTCGCGAAAGGCGCCGAACCGTCGCGAAGGACGCCAATATTTTTTTGCTACGGCCTGATACTTTTTTCCGCCTCGGCTGGCAGAGGAAGTGAAACCACCTCTTTCCCAGTCAAAAGGATCTTCTTGTCATGCCTGTTGCAAGTCGCCTCCGCGCCGAATGCACGTTAACGATGGCCGTCCGTACCGCCCTGCTGAGTGTTGCCCTGGTCACGGCAAGCACCAGCGCCTGGGCGGCTACGTCCCAGCAACCGGACAGCGTGGCCAGCAAGGCCTACGACATTCCGGCCGGACCACTGGGCCGGGTGCTGTCCAGCTTCGCGGTGAAATCGGGGATGGCCTTGTCGTTCGAGCCCGCGCTGACGGAAGGACTGCACAGCCCAGGCCTCACGGGTAGCTACTCGGCTGGCGAAGGCATTGCCCAACTGCTGGCGGGCAGCGGCCTGGAGCTGGTGGAACTCGGTGATGGCAGCTTCATGCTGATCAAGCAGCCTGCGGCCGGCGACGGTGGACTCACACTCGCCGCAACCAGCGTCGATGCGTCGAGCCTGCGTCTCGGCGGCCTGCCCGAGGCCTTCGCCGGTGATCAGGTGGCCCGCGGCGGCCGGGTCGGGATGCTGGGCAACAAGGATGTGATGGACACGCCATTCAACGTCACCAGCTACACCGCCAAGACCCTTGCCGACCTGCAGACTGTAACCGTCGCCGACGCCCTGGAGCGTGATCCATCGGTTCGCTCCACCGGCCAGGCGGGCGGCATTGTCGACTCGTTCTTCATTCGCGGCTTCCCGGTGGGCGAGGGCAATCTTGGCGAACTGGCCTTCGACGGTGTCTATGGCGTGGCGCCCAATTACCGGGTGTTCACCGAGTACGCCGAACGGATCGAGGTGCTCAAGGGGCCGGGCGCGCTGATGTATGGCATTTCACCCAACAGCGGCGTCGGCGGCGTGATCAATATCGTGCCGAAACGGGCGCTGGCCGAGGACCTGACGCGCTTTACCGCCAGCTACGCCGCCAACACCCAACTGGGCGGCCATATCGATGTCAGCCGTCGTTTCGGTGATGAGAAACAGTGGGGCGTGCGCTTCAACGGCAGCATGGCCCAGGGCGACACGGCCATCGAAGACCAGCAGCGTGCACTGGATATCGGCGCCATCGCCCTGGACTATCAAGGCGAACGGCTGCGTTTGAACCTGGATTTCCTCAGCCAGAAAGAGAAGTGGGACGCCTCATCGCGACCGTTCACGGTGGCGGCCGGCGTCAAGGTGCCGTCGGCGCCGAATGGCCGGACCAACCTGCCGCAGGACTGGGGCTGGTCCAACACCCGGGAGCAGTCCGCGCTGGTCGGCGGGGAATATGACCTGAGCGATGCAGTGACGGTGTTCGCCCATGCTGGCGGCGGTCGAGCCGATGTCAAACGCATGTCCGACCAGGTGCCAAGGATCCTTAGCGAGGACGGCACTATCAGCAATACGCCGGGCTACTACAAATTCAACGTTGATCGCTCGACCGTCGATGTCGGGATGCGGGCCTTGTTCGAAACGGGCCCGGTCAGCCATACCACCACCGTCATGGCCACCCGGTATCAGGATGAACTGAGCCGAGGCATCAACAACGGCACGGAAATCGTCTCGAACATCTACCACCCGGTGGATGTGCCCAGGCAATACATCGCCGCGCCGAAGGTTTTGCGGATTTCCGAGTCGGAGCTGTCCGGCGTTGCCGTCACCGATACCCTGTCTGTTCTCGACGACCGCCTGCAACTGACCCTGGGTGTGCGCCGGCAAGCCATCGAGTCACGCAACTACGCCGCCACCGGCGCGGTGACTTCCCGTTACGACGACAGCGCGACGACCCCGGTGGTGGGCCTGGTCGTCAAACCCTGGGAAAACGTTTCGTTCTACTACAACTACGTCGAAGGACTGAGCAAAGGCGACGTCGCGCCCGCCACTGCGGCCAACGCCGGGCAGGCGTTCGCGCCCTATGAGTCCAAGCAGCAGGAACTGGGCGTGAAGGTAGAGAGGGACTCCTTCATGGCCAGCCTGTCGGTGTTCCAGATCGAGAAACCCAGCGGCGAGCTGGGTGCGGGCAATGCGTTTTCGGTGCAGGCCGAACAGCGCAACCGTGGTGTCGAGCTGAGCCTGTTCGGCGAAGTGGCGCCGGGTACTCGTCTGCTTGGCGGCGTCACGTTGCTTGATGGCGAACTGACCGACTCGGCCACGGCCAGCAACCGTGGCAACGACCCTGTAGGCGTGCCCGATGTGCAGGCCAACATCTGGGCCGAATGGGACACCCCGGCAATCGAAGGATTCACCCTGACGGGTGGCGCAATCTATACCGGCAGCCAGTACATCAACCAGGCCAACACCCAGGAACTGGACGCCTGGACCCGCGTCGACCTCGGCGCCCGCTACGCCACCCGCATCGAAGGCCGGCCCACTACCTTCCGCGCCACCGTGCAGAACGTCTTCGACCGGGAATACTGGTCGGGCGTAGCGTCCTATGGCGCGATCTCGCCGGG
>NZ_JANLOA010000092.1:0-67103 GCF_025466035.1 Pseudomonas sp. 20P_3.2_Bac5
TAACTGACAGGCGCTACGCTTCGGCGGGCTTTTTTCATGGTGCAAGGAGGATTGAATGAGCAAGGTGACAATCGAGTCGCTGGTTTACCACATCGCCGGCAAAGCCTATGAAAGCCGTCTGGTCTACACCCATGGCGCGTTGCAGCAGCCCGGGTTGGTGATGGCGCCGAACTGGATGGGTATCAGCGAAGGCGCCGAGCGCATCGCCAAGGCGGTGGCGGAGCAAGGTTATGTGGTGTTGATCGCCGACCTTTACGGTCAGTCGGTGCGCCCACAGAACGCTGATGAGGCGGGGGCGGCGATGATGCCGCTGAAAAGCGACCGTGCTGAGTTGCGCAAACGTATGCAGGGCGCCCTGGCTCAACTGCTTGGGCAGTCGAAGGCGGTGCTGACGCCCGGCAAGCTGGCGGCGTTCGGTTTCTGTTTCGGCGGTTGCTGCGCGCTGGAACTGGCCCGTGACGGCGCGCCACTGAGTGCTGCCGTGTCGTTCCACGGCACATTGGACACGCCGAACGCCGAGGATGCCCGCAACATCAAAGGCTCGGTGCTGGTGTTGCACGGTGCGTCGGATCCGCTGGTGCCACGCGAGCAGTTGCCGGCGTTCGAAGCGGAAATGAATGCTGCGGGTGTGGATTGGCAGTTGCTCAGCTACGGCGGCGCGGTGCATTCGTTCACTGACCCGGCAGCCAATGTGCCGGGCAAGATGAAATACGACGCGCGCACGTCAAAGCGGGCGTTCCAGGCGATGCACAACCTGCTGGACGAAGTGTTCAAGGCCTGACCTTATCGCTGCGGTTCGGCGTCCTGAACCGCAGCGATGCAGACTCAAGGCAGCTCGATTCTGCCAGTCTCCCCCTCGACCACCGGCCAATCCCCGGCCGCCCACCTTTCCCGGGCCTTATCGATCAGCGCCGGCTCACTCGCCACGAAATTCCAGTTCATCCGCCTTGGCCCATCCAGCGGCGCGCCGCCGAATACCACCAGATGGCTTTCGCTTTCGGCGTACAGGCTGGCTTCCTCTCCCTCCGGCAAGACCACCAGCGTGGTGGGCTCCAGCAGTTCATCGTTCAGTCGCACGTCCCCGGCCAGCACATACACTGCCCGCTGCTGGTGCTCGGTGGGCACGCACAGGGTCGTCGCCGCCTGCATCCGCACCTCGGCGTAAAGGGTGGGGGAAAGCACCGGCACCGGTGATTCAAGGCAGAAGCCTTTGCCCGCGATCATGCGGATCTTCACGCCCAGTGCTTCATTCACCGGCAGGCTGTCGGCCGTGTGATGGCTGTAGCGGCCAGCGCCTTGTTCCGCGGACTTCGGCGACGCCAGCCAGACTTGCAGCCCATGCATCCGCGAACCCGTTTCCAGCAACTCGGCCGGGGTGCGTTCGACGTGGGCGATGGCGGCGCCAGCGGTCATCCAGCTCACCTCGCCGGGCCTGACCCGCTGATACGAACCGAGGCTGTCCTTGTGCAGCAGTTCGCCTTCGAACAGGTAAGTCAGGGTCGACAGGCCGATATGCGGGTGCTGGCGGATATCCATGCCATGGCCCGGGGCGTAGGCGGTTTGCAGCATGTGATCGAAGAACACGAAGGGCCCGACGCTACGGCATTTTGCCGACGGCAGCGGGCGCAGGATGGGCTGGCCTTCCACCGACTCAGCGCGGGGACGGATTACCAGGGGCGAGGTCATGCGGGGCTCCAGGCCGAAACGGATGGACCTAGCATAGCCCGACCGCCGAACCCCGGGGAGAGGCCTGCTGTCTACCCTGTCCGAAGAATGGCAAAGGAGCGTGGGAATGCTCGCAAGACATCTGAGTGGATTCGTGCTGGCCGGGCTGCTGATCGCGGGGGCCGAAGCGCGCGAGTACCACTACAGTGATGCCCACCTGCATTACGTCGATTTCTTTCAGGAAAGCGAGGGCATGCCGGCACTGCTGGAGGCGATGGACAAGGCGCGGATCGACCAGGCGATGATCAGCGGCATTCCGGTGGCCAAGAAATGGCACGAAGACGAACCCAAGCGTCCGCGCTATTACGCGGGCGATGACGCCGATGCCTATTGGTACAGCGCCACGGATATCTACGTGGCGGCGGCGTTGCTGAAACTCAGTCCTGAGCAGCGCAAGCGCTTTCACCCGTTCCTGTCCGGCTTCAATCCGGTGGACAAGAATGCCGTGGCCCATATCGAGCGCATGCTGGAACTGCACCCCGGCCTCTGGCAGGGCATCGGCGAGGTGTTCACCCGGCACGACGACCTCACCGCGCTGACCAGCGGCGACACGCCACGGGCCAACAACGAGGCGATGACGCGGATCTACCACCTGGCCGCCGAGCAGGACATGCCGGTGCTGCTCCACTCCAACATCACCTCCAAGCGCGAGCGCAACCCGTTGTACCTCGCGGAAATCGAGGAGCCGCTGCGCAATCATCCGCACACGCGCTTCATCTGGGCCCATGCCGGCAGCAGCCTGGAGATCCATCGCCACCAGACGCGGATGGATTTTCTCCTGCCGACCCTGGAACGCCTGCTGGAGACCTATCCCAACCTTTATGTAGATCTGTCCTGGAGCGTCCTGCAACCGTATCTGCTGGATGAGCAGGGCACGCCTGACCGCCAGTGGCTGGCGCTGGTGGAGCGCTTTCCCGAGCGCTTCATGCTTGGCTCGGATGTGGTCGGACGTTTCGGCAGCCAGGGTGAACAATTGCACGGCTTTGACCCGTTTCTCGACGCGCTGCCTGAAGCTATCGCGCGCAAAGTCGCCCGGGACAACTTCCTTGCCGTGTTGCCGAAACCGCGTTGAGCGGGATTGTCATCAGCCTGTCATGCCCGAGTCATAGTCTGCCGCGATCCACTACAGAGGAAGCGCAGTATGTTGACTAGCCGTTTGAGCGCCCTGGTCGGGCTGATGTGCATCGCAGGCGTTGCCAGTGCCGAGGTGCGGGTGCAGGGACCGGTTGAATATGGCGTGTTCGAAACCAAGCTGCAAAACGCCCAGCCGGGCGAGCGGGTGCTGACCATGAACAGCCAGACCATCCAGTCGACAGATGAGGTTCCGGCCAAATTGGGCAGCAAATTTGGCATCCGCTACCGGCTGGAAGGCAAAACCGCAGAGGACACTCCGCTGACACTGCTGTACCTGACCCCCGGTATCGTCACCCCCGATGGCAAGCGCCACGACAAGTTCGAAGTGGTGCAGAAACTCGTGCCGGGCGCCGCGATGGACGTGATGGCCTATGAGTTTACCGAGCACCATGAGGCGGTTCCGGGCACCTGGCATTTCATGGTTTTCCAGGGCGATCGCTTGCTCGCGGAGAAGCAATTTACCGTCCGCTGAATTCCGTGCGGTGCTGCTCCGGCAATCACAAGGCGTTTTGATATCACCAATTCTTCTTACGCAAAAGTTCAACGGTCCGATACCGTCTAAGCATGTCGGCTGCAGACCTGAGCAGCGCTTGCGGAAGGAACCGTTCGATGAGTCTGAGAAGCTTGAACATAGCGCCCCGGGCTGGATTGGGATTCGGCCTGTTGGCGCTGTTGGTGGTTGCCTTGGGGGCATTCGCCTTGTCGCAGATGGCGAACATGCGCGAGCAGTCCGACCAGGTGGAAAGTAACTGGTTGCCCAGCGTGATCAACGTCG
Source organism: Pseudomonas sp. 20P_3.2_Bac5 (assembly GCF_025466035.1). Taxonomy (NCBI): domain Bacteria; kingdom Pseudomonadati; phylum Pseudomonadota; class Gammaproteobacteria; order Pseudomonadales; family Pseudomonadaceae; genus Pseudomonas; species Pseudomonas sp. 20P_3.2_Bac5. The sequence continues at coordinate 3,635 of NZ_JANLOA010000092.1, forward strand.
GGCAGATGTCCCAGGACATGCTGCGGGTGCGCGCCTTGACCTTGCGACTGTTGGTCAATCGCGACCCGGCGGCGCAGCAGCAGAACATTTCCCGCATCGAAACCCTCAAAGAGAATCTGGTCAAGGCGCAAAAGACCTACGACGCGCTGATCGTGCTGCCGGAGGAGCGCACGCTGTTCGACCGCTACCTTGACCAGCAGAAACAATACTTCGTCTTGCAGGCGCAGGTGATGAGCGAAGCGACCCAGGGACGGGTCGACGCGGCGGTGGAACTGGTCAATGGTGAGATGAACCAGTTGGCCGACCAACTGACCGCGACCCTCAATGAACTGATCGACCTCAATAACCACCACGCCAACCTTGCCACCGACAAGGCGCAGACGGTGTACGTCGGCGCGCGTTTCTGGGTGATTGTCCTGTTGGTGGGCGCGCTGGTACTGACCGTGGTACTGGCTCTGGTATTGACCCGCAGCATCGTTCATCCGCTGGCGCAATCGCTGCACGTGGCCGAGGTGGTTGCCACCGGCGACCTGACCCCGCAGATCACCATCAAGGGCAAGGATGAACCGGCGCGCTTGCTGGTGGCGCTCAAGACCATGCAGCAGAGCCTGCGCGACACCATCGGGCGGATCTCCGACTCGTCGAACCAACTGGCCTCGGCTTCCGAGGAACTCAGCGCGGTGACCGAGGACGCAACCCGGGGCCTTCAGCAGCAGACCCAGGAAATCGAGCAGGCGGCCACCGCGGTCAACCAGATGACCACCGCAGTGGAGGAGGTGGCCAGCAACGCCGTGGCGACCTCGGAGGCTTCGCAGGAGTCTGATCGCATCGCCCGTCAGGGACGTGAACAGGTGCGCCTGACCGTGGTGTCCATCGAGGAATTGGCGGCGGGCGTCAGCACCAACGCCGATGAAGTCGGGCAACTGGCGGAGCGGGTGCAGGGTATTTCCAAGGTGCTGGATGTGATCGGCTCGATTGCCGAGCAAACCAACCTGCTGGCGCTGAATGCCGCCATCGAGGCGGCGCGGGCTGGCGATGCCGGGCGCGGTTTCGCGGTGGTGGCCGACGAAGTGCGGGCGCTGGCCCATCGCACCCAGCAATCGACCCGGGAAATCGAGCAGATGATCGGCGGCATCCAGCAGGGCACCGACCGCGCGGTGGATGGCATGCAACAGACTCGCGAGCGGGCGCGGCACACGCTGGATGGGGCTCATGCCGCAGGAGAGGCGCTGGAGGAAATTGCCCTGGCGATCAGCCGGATCAACGAGCGTAACCTGGTGATCGCCAGCGCCTCCGAGCAGCAGGCCGCGGTGGCGCGGGAAGTGGATCGCAACCTGACCAATATCCGCGACCTGGCGTTGCAGAGTTCAGCGGGGGCCAGCCAGACGGTGGAGGCGAGCCAGGCGCTGTCGCAGTTGGCGGTGGAACTGAATGCGTTGGTGGGGCGGTTTTCGGTTTAGGGAGGGCTGATTGCAACCCCAAAATCCGGTCCTTAAAATGAAAAACGCCCCGAACCAGTCGGGGCGTTTTTCATGCAAGAGCCTCAGCCCTTACTTGCCTTCCCAGCGCTTGAGCACGAGGGTGGCGTTGGTGCCGCCGAAACCGAAGCTGTTGCTCATCACGGTATCGATCTTGGCGTTTTCGCGGGTTTCGCGCAGGACCGGCAGGTCGGCGACTTCCGGGTCCAGCTCGTCGATGTTGGCGGAGCCGGCAATGAACTTGCCTTCCATCATCAGCAGGCAGTAGATCGCTTCGTGAACGCCTGCGGCGCCCAGGGAGTGACCCGACAGGCTCTTGGTGGAGCTGATGGCCGGAGCCTTGTCGCCGAACACGTGACGCACACCTTTCATTTCCGCGACGTCGCCGACCGGGGTCGAGGTGCCGTGGGTGTTCAGGTAGTCGATTGGGGTGTCGACGGTGGACAGCGCCTGTTCCATGCAGCGGATCGCGCCTTCGCCGCTCGGGGCGACCATGTCGTAGCCATCGGAAGTGGCGCCGTAGCCGACGATTTCCGCGTAGATCTTGGCGCCGCGGGCCAGAGCGTGTTCCAGCTCTTCCACGACGACCATGCCGCCGCCGCCAGCGATGACGAAGCCGTCACGGTCGGCGTCGTAGGCGCGGGAGGCCAGTTCAGGGGTTTCGTTGCGTTTGGTGGACAGGGCGCCCATTGCGTCGAACAGGAACGACTGGCTCCAATGCTCTTCTTCACCGCCGCCGGCGAAGACGATGTCCTGCTTGCCCCACTGGATCTGCTCCATGGCGGTGCCGATGCAGTGTGCGGACGTCGCGCAGGCCGAGGAGATCGAGTAGTTGATGCCCTTGATCTTGAACGGAGTGGCCAGGCAAGCCGAAACGGTGCTGCCCATGGTGCGGGTGACGCGGTATGGGCCGACGCGCTTGACGCCTTTCTCGCGCAGGGTGTCCAGCGCTTCCATCTGGTTCAGGGTCGAAGCGCCGCCGGAGCCGGCAACCAGGCCGGTACGCGGGTTGGAAACCTGCTCTTCGGTCAGGCCGGAGTCCTTGATCGCGTCCTGCATCGCCAGGTAGGCGTAGGCAGCGGCGTGACCAACGAAGCGGTAGACCTTGCGGTCGATCAGTTCTTCGAGGTTCAGGTCGATGGAGCCGGAAACCTGGCTGCGCAGCCCCATTTCCTTGTATTCCGGGTTGAAACGGATGCCCGGACGGCTTTTACGCAGGTTTTCGGAGACGGTCTCTTTGTCATTGCCCAGGCAAGAAACGATGCCCAGACCTGTGATTACGACGCGGCGCATGCGAATAACCCTTAGAAATTTTCAGTGGAAGTGAATACACCGACGCGAAGGCCTTCGGCGGTGTAGATCTCGCGACCGTCAACGCTGACCGAACCATCGGCGATGGCCATGTTCAGCTTGCCCTTCAGGACGCGCTTGATATGGATGTTGTAGGTAACCTTCTTCGCCGTCGGCAGGACCTGGCCGAAGAACTTCACTTCGCCCGAGCCCAGCGCACGGCCGCGGCCCGGCAGACCTTGCCAGCCGAGGAAGAAGCCGACCAGTTGCCACATGGCGTCGAGGCCCAGGCAGCCCGGCATTACCGGATCGCCTTCGAAGTGGCAGGCGAAGAACCACAGGTCCGGAGTGATATCCAGCTCGGCGACCAACTCACCTTTGCCGTACTTGCCACCCTCTTCGCTGATGTGGGTAATGCGATCCACCATCAGCATGTTGGGGGCGGGCAGTTGCGCGTTACCTGGGCCGAACAGCTCACCGCGACTGCAGCGCAGCAGGTCTTCCCGAGTAAAGGCGTTTTGTTTGGTCATGCGAGCTCCTCAATAGTCCCCGTGCGGCAAGGGGCGAATCTTCCCGACCGACCCAGACCTTTCGGCCTTGGGCGGTAGCCTACCCATAGACTATTGCGTTGTAGTGAAAGTCACAGCACAAGGGACGAAGATGTACACTTGTGCACTGAAATTTTTCCGACAGACCTTTCTTAGGCCACTTCCGGCCTCTAAGACTGCCGCAATTTAGCATTTATCGCCAGTCACGACTGCCTGACCGGGCAGCCAACGCTGCAGAATCTGCTGTAGATCATTACGTTTGAACGGCTTTGTCAGGTAGTCGTTCATTCCCGCCTCCAGGCAGCGTTCCCGATCACCCTGCAAGGCATTGGCCGTCAGGGCGATGATCGGCAGGTCACGACCCTGCGGCATCTGGCGGATTCGCCGGGTAGCTTCGTAGCCATCGACGATCGGCAGCCGGCAATCCATCAGCACCGCGGCGAACGGCTGCCGTGCCACCAGGCTGATGGCCTGGGCCCCATCCCCCGCAATACAGACCTCGAAGCCCAGGCTGCGGAGCATGGCCTGAATCACCGTCTGGTTCACCGGATTGTCTTCCACCAACAGTATCGGCTGCCCCTCGGCGGTGTCCGGCGTCGTGTTGTTCGCGATGGCCAGCAGCGCCGGGCGCGTCTGCAGGGTCAGCGGCATTTCCAGGGTGAAGGTCGAGCCCACGCCCACGCGGCTTTCGGCACGCAGGCTGCCGCCCATGCGTTCGGCCAGGTTACGGGCGATGGACAGGCCCAGTCCGGTGCCGCCGTAGCGACGGGAAATCGAGCTGTCGGCCTGTTGGAAAGCGACGAACATGGTTTCCAGGCGCGAATTGTCGATGCCGATGCCGGTGTCGCGCACGGCGCAGGTGAACCAGATCAGTTGCCGGTCGAGGATCTGCCAGCGCGGAATGACCTGCACGCGGCCCGCTTCGGTGAACTTGAGGGCGTTGCCGATCAGGTTGACCAGCACCTGGCGGATACGGGTCGGGTCGCCGCTCACCTGGAGCGGTTCCATGCTCTCCGGCATTTCCAGCTCCAGCGTCAGGTTACGCTGCTGGGCGGTGTGCAGGAACGACTGCACGCTGTTGCCGATCAGTTCGGCGAGGTTGAAGTCGATGTGCTCCAGCTCCAGCGCAGTGCGTTCGATGCGGGAGAAGTCGAGGATGTCGTTGATGACCTTGAGCAAGTGCCCGGTGGACTCGCTGGCGACGCTGGTGTAGTCGGCCTGTTCGTCGCTCAATTCGGTGGTTTGCAGCAGTTGCAGCATGCCCAGCACGCCGTTCATCGGGGTGCGCAGTTCGTGGCTCATCATCGCCAGGAATTCCGACTTGGCCTTGTTCGCCTGCTCGGCTTCTTCGCGCGCCTGGGTCATTTGCGCCATGGCTTGTTCCTGCTCGCGGGAGGCCTGGGCCAGGCCGCTGGCGAGGTTGTTGATGTGCCGGGCCAGGTGCCCCAGTTCGCTGTCGTCGACCTCTGGCAGCGGGGTGTTGAAGTCGCCTTTCTGGATCGCCTTGACCGCATGCCCCATGTCGCGGATCGGCTCCGACAGGCTGCGCGCCAGGCGCCGGGCCAGAAGGAAGGTAAAGAGCAGGGCGAACAGGGCGAGGATCCCGGCCTTGATCACGATCTCCTGCTGGCGCTGGCTGAAGGCGTCATTGGACATGCCGACGATCACCCGGCCCAGGTAATCGTCCGCGATGATGCTCGGCGGTTCTTCACCTTCTTGCAGGAAGTCGGCGTCGAGGTTGATCCGTTGCAGGCGGATCGGTGCCTGGAACACTTCGACCTGCTGGGCGCGGTTGACGTGCTCATCGGGCTGCTCGACGTACACCAGGATGTGATTGGCGTTGTCCTGCACTTCGAGGAAGCGCACATGGGGAATAGTCAGGGTGGCGCGCATCAGGCTTTCCAGCACTTCGTCGTTGCCGGCGATCACGCCGTATTCCGAGGCCGGTGCCAACTGGTTGGCGATCAACTGACCGGTGTGGTTCAACTCCTGACGCAGGTCCTGGATACGCACAAAGGTGAAAAAACTGATCAGCAGCAGCGTCAGCACCAGGGCCGGGCCGAGGCTGATGATCTGGGTGCGGGTGCTGATGTCCCAACTCACGGCTTTCATCGGGTGGATTCTCCTGCGGCGACGGCCTGGCTGGCGGCATCAGGGTCGATTGCCTCGACGCCCAGGGCCCGGGCGACCTGCTGGTTGCCGTAAACGCTGAAATATTCCGGGTAATGCGTGCGCGGCCATTGGTCCGCGGGCTTGTCGAGCAGGTGGTCGAGCACCGCGAGCCAATCGTTCTGGTCGCTGTAAGTACTGGCCAGGGCGCCGGCGCGGACGAAGCCGGCGTTGGGACCGATCAGCGCCATCTGCCGGGCGTAGCTGCTGAGCAGCAGGTTTTTCGCGGTCTTCGGGTTGTAGAGCTGCGGATCGTCCAGGCCGAGCAGGACATCGGTGTCTTTCAGCAGGACTTGCAAGGGCCGGTTGTCCTTCAGGTCGGGCCAGTACTGTGCGTCGATTTCGAGGCCCAATGGCCGGGCCGCGCGGCGCAGTTCGTCGAGCAGAAAATGGCTGTGGTCGCTGTAGAGCACGCCCACCCGCCGCGCTTGCGGCAGCAGGTAGCGGATCAATTGCAACTGGCGAGGTAGCGGCGGGTCGCTCCACAACAGGCTGAGGTAGGGCGGGCGCAGATTGCCCAGGCGTTGATCGGCCTGGACCCGGCTGATGCGCAAGACCAGCGCCGGCGGGCCGGCCGGCTCGCGCAGGCGCCAGTCCAGCGCGGGCGGATCAAGGAGGACAAGCCGGATGCCGGGCTTTAACTGGCCGGGGGCGGGCAGTTGGGTGACCGGGACAAAACGCACGGTGTCCGCCGGACGTCGCGCGGCCAGCGCTTCGACGAAGTCGCGCACGCTGTCGTTGTCTTGAGCGCCGGTGAGAAGAATTTCGCCGGCAGAGAGCGATGTCAGGGGCCATAACAGGACCAGGAGCAGGCAGCGCCGCAACAGGCGCATCAGAACTCCAGCTCCGCGCTGAAATACAGCAGGTGCCGGCTGTCGTAGCGGTTGTCGGCCTTGGTGGTGGGCTCATCGTCAAGGCGCTGCTGCACGGTGCCGGCCAGCTCCAGGCTGGCGTGGGACAGGACGAAACGCTTGGCCACGCGCAGGTCGACCCGCTCGAAACGGTATTGGTTCAGTGCATCGTCCCCGTAATAGAAGAGGGCGCTCGACCAGCCCCTTCCCCAATCATGCATCCAGCCGGCCGAACCGCTATTGCTGGCGGTCAGGCGCTGGTCGTCGGGGTTGCTGGCCTCGGCGTCGACGTAAGCGTAGGTCAGGCGCAAGCGGTCGACGGCGCTCAGGCGCCAGTCCAGTTGGGTTTCGCTGCCGGTGAAGCGGGCGTTGTTGCTGTTGCTGGCGATGTATTGGTTGTTGCGCAGCGGCTCGCTGATCATCCCGCTGATTTCGTCATGGAACAGCTTGAAGTCGACGCTCAGGTCCAGCGCGGCGAAATAGCCGTTGTAGCCCAGCTCCCGCGAGCGCATGCGTTCCTGGTCGAGGTTGCCGGGGCCGCGGGTCTTGACGAAGTACTCGCCGGTGCCCTGGCCGAGGGCGAGGGGATTGAGGTTGGTGACCCGGTAGCTCCAGTTGACGTTGTTCTCGAACATGTCCGCCGAGCGCACGGCCTCGGAGTACACCGCGCGCAGGCCGTGGCGCGGAGTGATCAGGTAGTTGACCGCCACGCGCGGGGTCAGTGAGTCGCCCGCCAGCCTTGAGGACTCGTACATCGCGCCGCCCTGGACGATCCAGTGCTCGTCGGCGCGCCATTCGAGCTGGCCGAACAGGCGCCAGGTCTGGTCGTCCAGGCTGCCATTGAAGTAGGTCTGCGAGTCGGCGCGGTCGTAGCGGTAATTGACCCCGCTGAGCAGGCGCAGGTTGTCGGTGAGGCTGAGGGTGTCCTGGAGTTCCAGGTCGTAGCGGGTCTCGCGGGTGCTCTGGTCGATGTTGCCGCAGACCGGCTGTTTGCCGCCGTTTTCCCACTGTTGCTTGACGATGCCGGCCAGGCGTTGCTCTTCGCCGGTGCCTTTCGGAATCGGGGCGGTGATGTTGCGCGCCAGTTGCTCGGTGTAGTTGGGGTTCAACTGCCAGAGCTGGGTGAGTTCGTGGCTGAAGGAAATCGCCGCATCGCAGGCGCGCCAGACCTGCTGGCGGTCCCAGTGCTGGGCCGAGCCCTGCACGTAAAGGCTGTGTTGCGGGCTGAAATCGATGTTCCAGCGCAGCGAGCCGGCGTAGTCCTTGGCATTGACGTCGGAATTGTCGCCGTTGTCGGTGATGCCATAGAACACCGGCTTGTAGGTGTATGGCCGCTGGTCGCTGCCTTCCTTGGCCGAGAGTTGCCAGTCCAGGCTCTGGCTCGCGTCCAGGGTGTGGCTGGCGCTGATGTTGAAGCGGGTCAGGCGGCGGCTGTCGCGGTAGTCCGCACCGAACAGGTTCTGGTCGAAGCCGTCGTCCTGCATGCCGGACAGCGAGAGGCGCAGGTCGCCGCCGTCCCAGCCCACGCCCTGGCTGGCGTAGAAATCATCGATGCCGCGTTGGCCGCGGGTGATCTTGAGGCGCGTGCCATGGCTGTCGGCCGGGCTGCGGGTGAGGATGTTGACCACCGCCATCAGCGCGTTGGCGCCGTAGCTGACGGTGTTGGGGCCACGGAACACTTCGATGCGCTCGATGTCTTCCATAGCCAGCGGAATGTCGCTCCAGTCCACGGTCGACAGGCCCGCGCGGTACACCGAGCGGCCATCGATCAGCACTTGCATGCGCCGGGCGTCGTTGACGTTGCTGCCGTGGTAATTGACCGTCGGCTGGTTGCCGGCGCCGTAGCCGATCATCATCCCCGGCACCAGCCGCAGCAGTTCGGGGATATCACGGGCGCCGCTGGCCTTGATCAGTTCGCTGTCGAGCACGGTCATGCTGCCGGGCACCGCAGCCGGGGATTGCTTGAGGCGGGTGGCGGTCAGCACCTGCGGCATTGCCTGGCTGTCGACGAACAGGTCGTCGGCCACGGCGGGGCCGCCGAGCAGGGCGGCCAGCAGCAGATAAGGGTGCGAAGGGCGAGGGCCAGAGGACACAAGGCGGCCTTGATCGAAAAGACAAGCGGGCATGTTAACCGACCGCCCGGCATTTTCCAGTGATCTGGCGCTGGTCGCGGCGCTCCGTATAATGCTGGCTTCGCCACTTTTTATGGTTTTAACGGATTGGATATGACTGAACAGCAGCCTGTTGCGGTTCTGGGAGGCGGAAGTTTCGGCACCGCCGTGGCGAACCTGCTGGCCGAAAACGGTGTTGGGGTCCGGCAATGGATGCGCGACCCCGAACAGGCCGAGGCCATGCGCACCACCCGGGAAAACCCGCGTTACCTCAAGGGCATCAAGATCCATCCGGCGGTGGAACCGGTCAGCGACCTGCTCGCCACCCTGCAGGGCAGCGAACTGATCTTCGTCGCGCTGCCGTCCAGCGCCCTGCGCAGCGTGCTGGCGCCGCATGCCGAACTGCTCGGCGGCAAGATGCTGGTCAGCCTGACCAAGGGCATCGAAGCGCAGACCTTCAAGCTGATGAGCCAGATCCTCGAAGAGATCGCGCCCAAGGCGCGCATCGGCGTGCTGTCCGGGCCGAACCTGGCGCGGGAAGTGGCCGAGCACGCGCTGACCGCCACCGTCGTCGCCAGTGAAGACGAAGCGCTGTGCCAGCGGGTCCAGGCCGTGCTGCACGGGCGCACGTTTCGCGTCTATGCCAGCGCCGACCGCTTCGGGGTCGAGCTGGGCGGCGCGCTGAAGAACGTCTACGCGATCATCGCCGGCATGGCGGTCGCCCTCGGCATGGGCGAGAACACCAAGAGCATGCTGATTACCCGGGCCCTGGCGGAAATGACCCGGTTCGCCGTCAGTCAGGGTGCCAACCCGATGACCTTCCTCGGCCTGGCCGGCGTCGGCGACCTGATCGTCACCTGTTCCTCGCCCAAGAGCCGCAACTACCAGGTCGGCTACGCTCTCGGCCAGGGCTTGAGCCTGGACGAGGCGGTCAACCGCCTGGGCGAGGTGGCCGAAGGCGTCAACACCCTTAAGGTGCTCAAGGCCAAGGCCCAGCAGGCGCAGATCTACATGCCGCTGGTGGCCGGGTTGCACGCGATCCTGTTCGAAGGGCGGACCCTCGCCCAGGTGATCGAATTGCTGATGCGCGGCGAGCCCAAGACCGACGTCGATTTCATTTCCACCAGCGGTTTCAATTAAGCGATTCAGGAGCACGACATGAGTGAGTCACCCAAACAGGCGCAACGTGAGTCGATCGTTTTGCGCGTTCTCTGGATGCTGCTGTTCCTGCTGGTCTGGCAGGTCGCCCAGACCCTGCTCGGCGTGCTGGTGCTGTTGCAGTTGATCTACCGCCTGGTCTACGGCGCGCCGAACGCCAGCCTGATGAACTTCGGCGACAGCCTGAGCCAGTTCCTCGCCCAGATCGGTCGCTTCGGCAGCTTCCACACCGAGCATAAACCCTGGCCGTTCGCCGACTGGCCGACCCCGCGTCCGGCCGAGGGCGAAGCGCCGCACAGCGTGCCACCTGCGGCCCATCCGGTGCGTGACGAAGAGCCGAAGCTGTGAAGGTCTGGGTACTGCGCCACGGCGAAGCCGAGCCGCACGCCCGCAGCGACGACCAGCGCAACCTGACCGCCCACGGTCGCCAGCAGGTGTTGCGCAGCGCCGCGCACCTGCTGGGCCAGCCGCTTGACGCGATCCTGGTCAGCCCGTACGTCCGCGCCCAGCAGACGGCCGGGCTGGTGCATGAGGCGCTGGGGTTCGCCAAGCCGCTGGTCACCGTGCCCTGGCTCACCCCGGAAAGCGACCCGGCGCGAGTCATCGACGAGCTTGACGCGCTCGGTCTCGAGCACGTTTTGCTGGTCAGCCATCAACCCTTGGTGGGGCAACTGATTGGCCTGCTGACCAAGGGTTCCCGCCAGGAGAGCGTTCCGATGAGCACCGCGAGCCTGGCGGAGCTGGAAGCTGACTTCCCGCTGGCCGGGCTGATGAACCTGCGCAGCCTGCGTCACGCCTGATCCACCTTTCCCGACCTGCCAAGCCCACGGCGCCTTTTTCAGGCGCTGTGGGCTGGCGTGCGCCTGACACCTGTGTCAGCAGCCGCTTTCATGGGTAAGCGCTGGCTTGTCACGTCCCCGCCCAGGCCTTTTTTCCCTCTGCCTACCTAGCATTTTTGTCAGTTTCGGCAAATCCGCAGTTGGCGTTTACTGCTGCTCAAGAGTTGGAGTCGGTAACCGCGGTGCCGGTGCCGGCTCATGGCGAGAGACGTGCACTGCTGTGCGGTGGTTTGCCCGCCGCTGCCTATGGAACGGATTAAGGAGAGAAATCATGAGCACTATGAAGATACTGTCGGCTGCTGAGCAGGCCCGGTGGGACTACCGTCAATCGTTGCGCAATGAACCACTGGAAGAACTGCTAGCGCCCAATGTCCTTGCCATGATCGAGGGTGATCCGGACGGACTGCTCAACGCGCCGATGATTGCAACGTCGATGATTGTCGAGATGCAGAACTGGCGAGAGTCGGCCGAACCTTTTGGCGACACCGTCTACCTGTACTGGACGCGCGAGAACGAGTCTGAGCAGAGGCTGATCGGGATGTTGTCAGTAGCGTCGGATGCGACCTTTCCTGTGCAGGTGTCCGTTGACCGGGATGATTATCTTCAGGGCCGTTTGCTGATGAGTTACATGGTGGAGTCCAATCTCAGCGGCAACCAAAAGATCTCTCAGTCACGACTCATTACCGTCGACACCATTGCCCCCTGCGAGCCCAATGAGCCGCTGCCCTTACAGTTGGCCACCAAGATCATCACTGACAACTACCTCGAGGAAAACGGCGGTCAACTGATCGCTACGGTTCCGGAGTATCCCGATCGTGAGCCAGGCGACAGGTTGTTCTTCTATTGGGTGAGCGACGTGCCGGATGATCCGACCATGATCACGCCCACGCTCGGTCCGCTGGATCTGGACGCGTCGATGGAATTCGCCATTACCCGTGACATTCTCGAACAGGCTGGGAATGGCCAATGCCTGGGCATCTATGTGTTGCTGGACAAGGCAGGCAACCGCAGCCACCTTTCCGTGTATATCGAGGCGACTGTCGCGTTGGGACCTCTGCCGGAAAACCTCCTGCCGCCAGAGGTGCCACTGGCCAACGACGGGCGTATCGACCGTCTGGACGCACTTGAAGTCGTGGTCGAAATCCCTGTTTTCGAGAACTGGAGCAATGGCGACATGGTGCTCGTGATTTGGGGGGGCACGGCGCTTGAACCCTACCCGACCGGACCCGCGCCCCAGTTCCCGCTGCGCATTTCTGTGCCTTGGGCAGCGCTGAAGGCCAACTATGATTTCCTGGACGCTGGCGACGGCGATCAACCTCTCACGGTGAGCTATCAGGTAGCGCGTGGGGAGGCGTTGAAGTTCCCTGAAACGCCACTGAGCAAGGAAATCATCGTCAACTTGAAAGTCGTCGGGCCGGTGAACCCTGACGAGCCTGAAACAGTGAACCCGACACTTGCCGAGTTGCGAGTCGTGGGGGAATCCGGCATTGATAACCAACTCAACACCAGTGACCACGGCAAGGATGCAACCGCCTTCATTACGTTGTATGAGGAGGCCAAGGAAGGCGATTACATCTGGGTTTATTGGAAGGGGCAGCGTGTACCGAACTATCATGTCGTCACGGCAGAAGATGTTCCAGGTACAGAAGTTTCGGTTGTTGTTCCCTGGAGCATTATCGAGGCCTCCGGCAACGACCCATTGTTGCCCGTGCATTACATCATTACTGATCTTGCCGAGGTGAACTTCCAGCAATCACCGTCGACGTCGGTCATTGTGAAGGTCCTGACGATCACTTTCGAAGCACCTGAGTTTCCACATATCTGGACCAATCCCGTTGGGGGGAACCGGGCAATGAATTGCAGTTCGGTTCGCAAAGAGGAGGGGGTCCGTGGTTTCTATGTGTATGTCAAACCTGACGGCAGATACCTGAGAGCGGGTGTAGAAGTCACCATGCATTGGCGAGTTACCGAGTGGCCTGATGGCGGGACAGTGGCGGGCACGGAGTTCTCGGAAGTCATCACCCTCACTCCGCAACAGGAAGTGAACGGTATTACCTGGTTTGTTCATCCTTACGAAACCTACATTTTCCCAGCGTACAGCGGGACCGAATCCGGCGTCGGAGACACGCATGTGCAATACAGCCTGGAAGCTGGCGGTGAGGTGGTCTGGTCCGAGTACGCGAAAGAGCTCATTGGCTTGTCGTTTCCTGGCGGGGGTACTTGCCCGGCGTAGTAAGCGGCGTCAGTAGAGCACCCTTGATGTGAATGCGGCGCGAATCATCGATTCGTGCCGTTTTTATATGGCAAGAAACTGGAGATGCCGATGAATAATACTATGCTGTGTGTAGATTTTTCCTACATATATTCGGGGTGTGCGTCATTAGTATCTCAGACCTTTCCGGGTTTGGCGCTGGTGTGATTAGCGGTGCGCCTGACGGTTGGATTTAATCTGCCAAAGGATATATTCATGAAAAGTTACTCGCCGCTGCTTCGTTCTCGAGTGCCCTATGCCCGCAAATTCATTCTCCTCGCGCCACTCTTGCTGATAAGTGAGCAAGCGCTGGCACTTTTAATTGATGGGGAAACAAAAACCTTCAATGATATTTTCTTGAATGATCGCGTTGAACTGCGTAACGAGTCGGTTCTGACATTCAATGGTGGCGGCTCTGCGGCGATTACCGCGCGATCTGGTTCAACGGTGAATCTGAATGGCGCAACTATCCAGTCGAATACGCCTGAAGCCGCACTTTCACTACAGAACAGTTCTGCCGTGATCAACGGTGGTTCGCTCACATCCACTGGCGGTATCGGGCTTGCCGTTGCACGTACGGCGGGTAGCCCCGACAGCGGTTCCACCGCCATCGTGAACAACGCGAGCATTACTGGCGTGGTTGGCGCAACGGTGTCAGCCAACAGCCTGCTGGAGTTGAGTGGCAGTGAACTCACCGGCACGCAGACACATGGGCTGAGGCTGCTCAATGGTGTTGCCATAGCGGGAAATGGCACGGTCATCCGAGGCGCGACCAACGGCGTGTTCATTTTTGATGAGGCCACTGCCGGCACCAGCACATTGACCCTGGATAACAGCACGGTCATTGGCGAAGGCGGTTCCGCCATTCTGGTGGACAGCGCCTTTGCTGACAGCGAGGCGATCGTCAACGTCAACAACGGCGCAAACCTGCAAGGCAGCAATGGCGTGTTGTTCGAGGTCATCGGTGACAGTACCGGCACCCTCAATGTCTCCAACAGTGTGCTCGAAGGCGACATCGTCGCAGAGGCGGGCAGTACCGCCAATGTTTCGCTGGCCAACCGCGCCGTGCTCACTGGCCGCCTGGAAAACGTCGAGTCGCTGGCGGTCAACAGCCAGGCCCAATGGGTCATGGTCGAGGATTCCTCGGTACAGAACCTCAGCATGGGCAGCGGTGGCAGCATCAAGTTCGGCGACCCCGGCGACTTCTTCACCCTGTCGGTGGAGAACCTCTCGGGCAGCGGTATTTTCGAAATGGAGGCTGACTTTTCCCAGGGCCTGTCCGACAAGCTTGAGGTGACCGGCGTCGCCGACGGCAATCATGAAATCCTGGTCCACAGCAGCGGCGCCGACCCGCTCTCCGACTCCCGCCTGTTGTTGGTGGAAATCGCCGGTGGCAATGCGCAGTTCGCCCTGTTGGGCGGCGAAGTGGACCTGGGCACCTGGTCTTACGGCCTGGCCCAGGACGGCAACAAATGGTACCTCGATGCCAGCACTCGCAAAATCAGCCCCGGTGCCCGCACCGCGCTGGCGATTTTCGAAGCGGGCCCCACTGTGTTGTATGGCGAACTGAGCACCTTGCGCAGCCGCATGGGCGAGATCCGCATGAACGACAGCAAGGCCGGCGGCTGGATGCGCAGCTATGGCAACAAGTTCAACGTGTCTGCCCAGGGCAGCAGCTACAGCCAGGTGCAGCAAGGCATTGCGTTCGGTGTCGATGCGCCGCTGCCCTATGGCAACGGACAGTGGCTGATCGGCCTGCTCGGCGGCTACAGCACCTCCGACCTGGACATGGGGCGCGGCACCTCCGGCAAGATCGACAGTTACTACGCTGGCGTTTACAGCACCTGGCTGCAACCGGAGTCCGGCTACTACATCGATGGCGTGCTGAAATTCAACCGGTTCCAGAACCAGGCCGATGTGCACTTGAGCGACGGGGCCAAGGCCAAGGGCGATTTCGACAATGGCGCGGTCACTGCCTCGCTGGAAGCCGGTCGGCATATCAAGCTGAACGATGGCTGGTTCGTCGAGCCCTATGGCCAGTTGATCGGCGCGGTCATCCAGGGACAGAGCTACGACCTGGACAACGGCATGCAGGTCGATGGCGACCGCAGCCGTTCGCTGCTGGGCAAGGTCGGTGTGACGGTCGGCCGTGACATGCTCATGAGCAACCAGATGCGGGTTCAGCCTTATGTCCGTGCGGCGCTGGCCCATGAGTTCATCAACAACAACGAAGCCGAGGTCAACGACAACCGTTTCGACAACGATCTGTCGGGCTCGCGTGGCGAACTGGGCGCGGGGATCGCGTTGTCGCTGACCGATCGCATCGCGGTGCACGCGGACTTCGACTACAGCAACGGCGACAAGATCGAGCAGCCTTGGGGGGCCAATTTCGGCGTCCGCTACACCTGGTGACACACCATGAAGGCCGGAACCCGGTGCCCTTGGCGGCATCGAGTTCCGGCCTTTTTTGGCTTTGCACAATCGCCATTGCCCTGCCAGCCACCTGATATTTTTGTCAGTTTCGGGGGTGAGCCTGCCCATTGTTCAATGGGTGCTCCAGTATCCGGCGAGTGAGCTGCCATGAGTGATTTCAACCCTTCCCCGAATTCCACCACCGAACCCGCGGATGACGCCCGCGAATTGTCCCTTCCGATTGTGGACGCGGTCCTGCCGCCGATCGACGGCGGACAAGAAAACCTCTTGCCGATCACTGCACTGGCGGCGCCCCTGAACGTCAAATTTCCCCTCTGGCCGAATTCGGACCCCAGCCCTCAGCAACCGGAAACCCTCGTGTTGCTGTGGAATGGCGCCGTGGTGCAAAGCAAGACCTGGACGGCGCCGATCGCCTCGGGCGATCTGTTTATCGAGTTGCCCAAGGAACATTTGCGAGAGGGCATCCATCGCTTGGGCTACCGGGTGGAGAACTGGCTGGGCAACCCCGAGGAATCCGCCCTTCTGACCCTCACCATCGACACCACTCCCCCGGTCGGCCTTCAAACTCCCGCCAAGCTGGTGTTTCCCATGGATGTCATTTTCGGCGGAATCACCAATCGCTACCTGGAGGCCAACGACAACAAAGTCGAGGCCACCGTGCCCCGTACCTCCTACGAGTACATGCCGGGTGACCGTCTCAAAGGGTTCTGGGAGGAGTTTCCGTATGGCCAGAACCAGGTCATCGATGTCGAGCTGACCCCGGACCTGACAGTGTCCTTCGATGGCGAGATGATCGAGCGCGAGGGCAACGGCGACCGGGCAATCACCTACCTGTTGCAGGACCGTGCCGGCAACGTGTCCAGGCTGTCCGATTTCGAAAAACTGAATGTGAACATCCTTCCCCCTGAGCCACGCCCCTTGCCAACGGTGGTGGAGGCCAAACCCGGTCACCCGGGCGAAGGCGTCCTCGACCCGAAAAACACCACCAGCGGCGTCACTGCCCGGGTCCCTGCGCAGCAGGACGATATCAGCGGCGCCGCCTTGACCCTGCACTGGAGCGGGTTTGGCGCGCACGGCTCGTTCCAGACCAGCACGGCAAGCTCGCCGGACGGTCTGGACTTCAAGATTCCCGCGAGCGCCATTCCCGCCAACATGGGGCGTCAGGTCGAGGTCTATTACAGCGTGAAATGGCCGACCGGCGAACCGGAAGTCTCGGCGACCTATCTCCTGACCGTGCAGAAGCTGGCGACCACCACCATGATGTTGCTCAGTTGCCAGCAGGCGGGGAGCGGCAGCCTCAGTCTCGCCAGCACGCCGCAGGGCGCCAACCTGTCGATGGCCCCCTGGCCTTACAAACCGCTGACCGATGGCATGCGCATCAACCTCTGGGTCACCGGGCTGGACAAGCAGAACCAGGCGATACGTTTCGACCTTCTGAAAGGTCAGGTCGTGCCCAAGAACGCTTCTCCGGTTACCGCGGTATTGCCCAGGGCCGACCTGCTGAAGCTGCAGGTGAACAAGGTGTTCGCCACGCGGGTCGCGGTCAGTTTCGATGACGGCGAGAGCTATCTGGATTTCCGCCCGCTGGATCTCAATCTGGTGAACTAGGAGGCCCAAGATGAGCACGATGGCTGAATTGTTGTCCGTGATGAAGGGCAAGTCGCTGACCCTCGGCTGGGATGCGATCGTGGTGTATAGCCGTGACAAGGCCAATGCGCTGTTGCTGGACCAGACGATCGAGCGCCTCCAATCGGCCAGCGGCTACATTCAGCCCATCAACGGCGAGCTGGCGCTGGAGGATATCGCCGGCACCCGCTTGCACCTGTTCGGGTTGCAGCTCTCGGCGCCTGCGCTGTCGTTCGACGCGGCGCAACGACGCAGCCAAGGCGCGACGTTGCGTTTCCCTATCGAGGGCGGAATGGTGGTGACCACCGTCGCCCCCGCCGGCGGTTTCGAGCGGGTGGTCAGGCTGGAGCAACAACTGCCGCTGGCGCAGGCAACCCTGAGCATGCACCTCGACGTGGGTCGTACCAGCGGCGGCACCGGCGCCGGCAGCGTGTTCATCGAGTTGCATGAAGGCACGCAGATCACCAGTTCGTTCGGGGACGACGACGCCACGCGCAAGGCCGTGGCGGCGTTCTTCGAGAAGATCTTCCGCGCGCTCGACAGCACTCGCCGGCGCTTCGAACTGGGCAGCATCGGCAAAGTGGAGGTGCCCGAGCTGACCCCGGAAACATTCGATATGCGGGTGGTAACCCGCAACGCCGATGCGCGCCCCGGATCGCCGGATCACGGCGACGGCGCCATCGAGTTGTACATCCGTTTCAAGGGCGGGTCGGCGGGGGCCGACCCGGCCCCGTCCTTTCCGTTTCTGCTGCCTGACGGCTTCAGCGGCAGCCTGCTGCTATCCAGCCGCGTGCTGTTCGACAAGGTGCTCAGGCCGCAACTGCTGAAGGATATTGGCTACGGCATTGGTTTCGCCGACTACCCCGGCGGCAAGGACAACGCCTGGGTGCTCAAGGCCACTACCGGTGAGTTCGCCGCGCCGTTCGATTACCACTACACGGTGCGCAATGGCGATTTCGACGCGGTGTTTTCCAGCGACATGAAAACCACCTTCGGCGCTGAGGGCAGCCAGTTGCCATTGACTGTGCAGGGCGATGGCGAACGCTTGCGGGTGAGCTGGAAGAGAACCACCTCCGCACCCTTCGAGCGGGTCATCCACTGGAGCTGGCCGTCCGGTGACGAGTGGGATCATGGCGACCTGAATTTCAGCTACGACTTCAGCCTCGGCTTCTCCGTGGCGCTGGAGAGCAATGGCGTGGTCGCGTTTCATCGGTACGGCGGAACCCACTTCACCCTGAGCATGAACGGGCATGAATGGCTGCCCGATCTGGGCGGGGGGGAGTTGTCGAGTATCAACGAGGTCGCCAGGCAGCACTTCATGCCGGTGGTGGTCAAGATGTTCGAGGGCGTGCAACCGCCGGCCATCGACACGTTCGTGGCGCGCAACCTGCTGTTTCCCGGGCGCAATGCCCTGATTCCGAGCCAGGTGCATTTGCCTGGCGACCTGTTCCTGGCCGGGCAGGTCGATCATGCCTTCGCCGTGCAGCCTGCCCAGGCGATGCTCGCGGCGGGGGGCAGCCTGGTCTTCAGCACCCAACCGGCTCAGTCCGGCGTGAGTTGGAGCCTGGCTGGCGTGCGCGGTCAGCAGGGTGGGCTGGGCAGCATCGACAGCAGCGGACGCTATCAGGCGCCCGCGGCCGACACCCTGATCCAGGGTTTCATCACGGTGGTAGTCACTGCCAGCAAGGGCTTGGGTTCAGCCAAGATCACGGCCTCGACGGTGGTCAGCGTGGTGCGCGAAAGCGTGGCGGTCAGCCCGCTGTTCCAGGTGTGCGACGCCGCCTCATCGCGGGTCTTTTCCGCGTCCAGCATCGGCGCCGGTACGCTGCGGGCCTCCCTCGACAACCCGGGCAACGGCGGCAGCCTGACGGCGGACGGCCACGATCAGTGGCGCTACACCGCCGCGCCCAGGGATTACCGTGAATACTTCGTGCTCGACGCCATCACCCTTACCGACAGCGCCAGTGGTGCCAGCAAGAAGACCTTCGTCCTGGTGCTTCACGACATGCTCGCCTTGCGCATTCAGCTCGATGAATCATCGCCGGGGCAGGGCGGGCAGTTGCGGGCGTTCGTCGCTACCACCGAGGTGCCTGCCGCCCAGGTGGAGTGGAAGGTGATCGGCGATGGCCGGGTCGATGCTGCCGGGCGTTACTATCCGCCGGCCAACGGCATTGCCGGGTTTGATTTGATCACCGGGTTGACCGGCAAGAACGACTTCATTCCGCCGAGCGGCTACTTGGTGATCCCGCGCACAGAGGCATTTTCAAAGGGGCTCCAGGCGAGACGCGATGCCTTTGGCACTATCCACGTCAGTTGGGACGCGATGCCCGGTGCGGTGGAATACGAGGTGGAGGGGTTCGAACGCAAGACCACCACCACCGCGCTGAAATGCACCTGGTTGCTCGCGGTGGCGGGGATTGCGTCAATTTCGCTGAAAGGGCGGTATGCGGATGGGCGTTGGTCGGAGGCGATCGTGATTCGGTTCTTCAATATGCCGGGGGGCTAGACGCAAGTGATACACGTGGCTGCTGTTACAGGAGCCTCCCGGGCAAGAGCCTGACGACGGGGTCGTCAGGCCCTCTGACTTTCAAACCTTGGTGACGAAGCGGTTGTTAAACGGAACGACTTGCCGTACTTCGGTAACAGCCTCACGTATCGTTTTACTTTTTTTGAGTGCAGCAAGCATGAGAGTCACTTCCGAAGCGATTGCGTCATCAGCCATTTGACCGCCAGCCCCAACCCTGGTTTTTATGGGGATGGGTATTTGAGGAACGACTGAATCGGGTGTTGGTGTTGGTATTGGTGTTTGTGTTGGTGGAGGCGGCGGCGGTGGCGGTGGGGCAGCCTTGGGCGGAGCGACTGAGATTTTCGGTTGCGTTACTTGCGGTCGAACGAAACGGTTCTGTACGAGCCCGCTGTAATTGTCCAGGTAATCGCTATCGACGGACGCCAGTGAATTTCTGGAGTTGATTGATACGTCATCGACTGACGATGAACCGCTTTTCCACCCATTGAGCTTCAACGAACCCAACCCCAGCGCCATCGACGCGATCCCCAACCCGAAGCTTATCTGGCCCAATACCTTCTTCGTCTGCCTGTCACTGACCAGTGATTGCGCCGCGCCTGTGCCCAACGCTCCCGCGCCGGCGGCAATGGCGGTCAGGGCGATGCCGCCCTTTGCGGCCGCCGCGAGGCCGCCGCTCACCATCAGCGCATACGCGGGGGTGAGGGCGCCGAACGACAGCACCGTCAGGCCCGCGCCGAGTATGCCCAGGCCAAGACCTACCCAGCTCGCGCTTTCCCAAAAATGCCCGGTCGGATCCCGGAAATTCACCGGATCACCCCCGCAGTACATGTACGGGTTGATGCCGCCGGCGCCGAACGGGCTCAGCGAATCAGGGCTGTGAAAGCACCTCAGTTCCGGGTTGTAGGCCCGGTAGCCCTTGCCCAACAGATACCAGCCGGACTGGCTGTCGCGCACTTCGCCGTTGAAACCCAGCAGGGTTTTCATGCCGTCATTGCCGCGCTCGCCATAAGCGCCGTAGGCGGTCTCACGCAGCGCCTGTTGCTGGCTTTCGCCGCGCACGCTGCGGTTGGCGTCGGTCAGCAGCAGCAGGGTTTCGGCGGGTGCATTCATCTGTTGCTGGCCCAGCGGCCGGTCGCCGTCGTACAGATAACTGACGCGGGTGCTGCCTTGCACCGTGCTGGCCAACTGCTCGCCCTGGTAGAAACGCAGGGTCTGCGCCTCCTCGCCGTGGGCGACCCCGGTCAATTGGTTGTGCCCGTCGTAGCGGTACTGGCTGAGGTTTTGCCCGGTTTCGCTGGTGACCCGCAGCAGGCGGCCCTGGCTGTCGTAGTGCAGGCCGTTGCCGTTTTCGTCGGCGAGCAGGTGGCCGTCGGCGTCGTAGCTCAGGTCCTGGCTGTCCGGGTAGTCGGCGTGGGTGTGGCTGATACGCACCAGTTGGCACGGGTCGTCGTCGGCGAAGCTGCGCGCCGACTCATCGCTGCTGCCGTCGGCGAAGCGGGTGCTGACGTGCAGCAAGTTGTCCAGCCCGTCGTAGTCGAAGGTCTGTGAGGCGATGGCATTGCCGTAGCGATCCGTCGGCAGGGTCTGGCCCGAGCAGTCGTGCCTGATCAGCCGCCCGCGCACGTCGTAGTCGAACACTTCTTTCAGCGAGGTGCCGGCGCTTTGCTGATGCCGGCTCTGCAGGCGGTTGTCGAGGCGCCAGGCCTGGGTGAGGGTTTGTGGTGGCTGGCCGCTCAGCGCGAGGACGCGTTCGATTTCCCGGCCATGGTCGTCGAAGGCCAGCGAGGTAACCAGCTCGGTCCCGGTGTCGAGGTCGCGGGTGGTGGTGCGCCACGCCCGGCCCAGGCTGTCGTAAGCGAAGCTGGCTTGCAGGCGACCCTGGGTGACGCTCTCGACGCGGCCATGGACGTCGTACTCGTACGCGGTTTCCAGGCCGTTGACGTCCGTGTGGCGGATCAGGCGACCGGCCAGCGAATACGTCGACAGGGCTTCCCAGGTCGTGCCGTCGACGATCCAGCGTTCGTGGCTGAGGTAACTGGCGCTATCGTAGGCGAACTCACGGCGGCCCTGATTGTTCTCGGTCACGGTCAACTGCGCGTTGGACCGGTCGTAGGTGTAGCTGGCCTGTTCGTCCGGGGCGATCAGGCCGACCGGCAGGCGGGTGAGGTTGGGGGTGTATTCGTAGCGGATGGACTGGCCGCCGGCCGTAATTAGCTCATCGGGCTGCAATCGGCCGCCCTGGTAACGGTACTGCTGGCTGCGCGGACCGACATCGAGGTGGGTCAGGCGCTCAAGGCCATCGAATTGCTGTTCACCCAGGCGCAGGGTGGCGCGGTTGCCACTGCCCGGCGTTACATCGAGGCTGACCGCCAGTTCGGCGCTGCTGTGCCCGGCGTACGCGCGGACGATCTGTGTCTCGTCCGGCAGCACGGTCAGGCTGACGCGGTCCCACGGGTCGTAGCGGTAGAAGGTGCTCTTGCCGAGCACGCTGATCTCTTGTCGGCAATGGCCGAGGCCGTCGTAGCGTTGTTCGGCGGTGCTGACCACCTTGTCGTCGCTGTCGAGCACTTCGCTTTTCAGCGGTTTTTCGAACAGGTTGTAGGTCACCCGGTCAAGGTTGCCGCGTTTGCCGTCGGTGCCTTGCTGCCAGGTGTGGCGGGTCATGGTGATCGGGTCGTAGCGGTTGTGGGCGATGATTCCGTCCGGCCCGGTGACGCTGTCCTGTTCGCTCCAGTCGTCGTAGGTGTAGCGGCTGGTGAGGGCTACGGTCTCGGCGCCCAGCCAGTCGAATTCGGTGCTCTCGCTCAGTTGCCCGAAGGCGTCATAGCTGGCGCTGTACGTCTCGCGCAGCGGCTTGCTCACCGGGTTGCCGTCGACATCCTGGCGCAGTTCGCTCACCACCCGTTGCAGCCCGTCCAGCAGGCTGCGGGTCTGCACGCCTTTGACGTCGATGGTGGTCTGGGTCGGTTGCCCGGTGACCTGATTGACCAGCAGGTACTGGTACTGGCGCCGTGCCTCGACATTGCTGCCCGGCGCGACTTTCTCTTCGATCACCCGCCCCAGCGCGTCATAGGCGTAGGCGATCTCCACGTCGTTGTCGTCACGCTCCAGCAGCGCGCGGCCGTTGAGCAGCGAGTGTTCCAGGATGATGACCTTGCTCACCGCGTCGAAGTTGGTCTTCAGGGTTTCCATGGTGCGCAGCACCGGCTGGGCGACGTACTGGCCGGTGGCTTTGAGGTAGGCGTAGTCGGTGGTGGTGGTCTTGCCGTTGAGGGTCACCGCCGTCTGCGATTTCCGGCCATGCAACAGTTTGTCGCTCGGCGCATTGAGGTAGGTGTGCCGGGTCTTTTGCAGCTCGGCATTGCCGCCGTTGACGTGGACCAGGGTTTCCTGTTCCAGCGCCAGCCACGGCCAGGCGCTGCCGCTCAGGCCCGGCTGGCTGAGGTAGCGGTGCTGGGTGCGCAGCACCGGAGCATCGTTGACGTCGGCTTTGGCCGGGGTCACGGTTTTCTGTTTCAGGTGTCGGACAAAACCATGGGGATCGGCCGGGCAGCCGTCGCTGGCGGTCGCCGGGTAGTACTCGCTGGTTTCGCTGATGCCGTTGGCCTGCACTTGCAGGGTGAGGTTGCCGTACACGTCGTACTCGCTGCGCACCACTTCGTCGCGTTGTTGCCCTGCGGCGATCCAGGAGGTGGTCACGGTCTTGGGCAACTGGCACTGCGCCGGTTGTTGCTCGAACGGCACGCTGCTGTCGTCGGCGTAGTACTGGGTGCGCACACGCTTGACCGCGCCGCCCTGCTCGGTGAGTTCCTCGCTGATCAGGTGGAAGCGGTTGAAGATGCGCTTGATGCTGCGTCGCGGGCGGTTGTTGGTGGCGTCCCAGAGCTGTTCGGTGGAGTCGTAGACGTAGGCGCTGAGGACTTTGTAGAGGTTGTCCAGGCCGTTGTCTTCCCAGATCAGGCCGGGGGCGTTGCGGCCGAGGAAGTTGTTGCTGGAATACTGGTAGCGGGTGTCGATAGCTGGCTGGCCCGCGCCAGGTTCGTGCAGGTGGCGGCGGACCCGCGGCAGGGTGCGGCCGCCGGTGCCGGGAAACTGGTGCGGGGTGGTGTCGTATTCGATGGTCTCGCGCCCGCCCAGCGGGCCTTCGACTTGGTTGATGCACTGGGTTTTGGTGTCATAGCCGAAGCGCCAACTGGCCGGACTGGCGGTAGGCAGTTCAAGGCGCGTCAGGCGCTGTTCATTGCCAAGGATCAACGAGAACACGGCCTCATTGGGCGTCCTGGGGAAAAGCCGCAGGGTGTACTCGAGCGGGCGAATCTCCAGCAGCAACGTGCCATCGGCGTTGGCGATGCTCAGGAGCCGACGAACGCTGCCGAAGGCCGAATAGGCCAGGGTGACGTGATGGCCCTGGGGCGAAATCATTTTCACCGGCAGGGCGATGGCGTCACCGCTGTCGGTGGCCAGTTCTTCGATCAGGCCGGACTTGTGCACCACGCGAAAGCGGGTGTCGCTGAGCTTGTGCAGGTGGAAAGAGTCGATTTTCTTTTCGCGCATCAGCAACTGGTCATCGGTGCTGCTGGTGCTGGTGACCTTGAAGGTTTCGCCGGTGCTCAGGGAGAGGATATTGGTGGCGGTGTCGTACTGCGACAACTGCAATGTCCAGCCCGTGCCGAACCCGGAATTGAGGGTGTTGAGCGGGCTGTAGGACAGGCGCAGGGGAACGTTGGGGCCGCTGAGGTCATTGCCCTCGAGCTCGGGCAGCGAGAGGCTGCAGGTGTATTGACCGGTGCGCGGATCGACGCCGGTTTCGACGAAGCTGAGGAAGTTGAAAGCATTGGAGTGGACGTTGGAGGACGTGGTCATGATGGCGTTCCTTCAGGTAGCAGAGGAGGGGACTGCCCGATCAATTGGGAACTGCGGAGCGTTTGATGGTGACGCACGACAGCTTTCCGTCGATTTGCCCGGCCACGAGTTTTTTCTCCATCCGTACACCGCCTGAGCCGGCGACGATAGTGCCAACGGGTGTTGTCGCAGCAATATCGAGTTTGAGTGGATTTTCGAATGTCAGGTTGTTTTTTACCGTCTTGAGATAGAAGTAAAAGTTCTGATCGGTCTTGTCATTGCAGTCCGGCGTGTCATGAAATGAAATGACGGTCGCGGAAGGGGCGTTGAGTAATTTGAAATAGTAGATCTGGTCGTTTTCGCACGCCTCGGAGTCGTGGAAGTTATGCTCGCCCGTGACTAATTCGATAGAGCACGACAGGTTTCCCGGCACGCCGTCCTGTGGACCTTTTTTATAGAGTTCCAATGTTCCATTGCTGCGGACGTCGGCATGGGTAGGCAGCACTCCGGCGATCGCCAGGAGTAGCAAGAGTGCGCCCATGTAGAGCGATGACGCGGAAATTTTCTTGATGACTTGCATGGCAGTTACTCCGTTGTTTTGAAAAGAATTTCACGGACAAATGGCGATATCCCATGGCCGTGTTCGCAACTACGGTAGCACTGTGGCAATGGCAGCGAACCTAGCATTTTTGTCAGTAGGCGGCCCCTGGCAAGTGGCGTAGCGTGGTGAGCGTATTCATGTTCCGGCGGGTGCGGAAACGACCGGCTGAATAAGCCGATCCGTACAGGCAAGTCATAAACAAGGAGCGCGACGATGAGTAATAGCAATCACAGTATCGATGAGTTGTTGGCTTGGCTGGACGGTAAGTCCAGGACCTTCGGTCATGGCTGTGTTGTCGCCTATGATCAACGCAAGACCAATAAGTTATTGAGCCAGATATATATAGAGCGTTTCAATTCCACGAACGGTTACCTGCCGTTGATAAACCAGACGATGGATTCCGGCGATGCGTCCAAAGAATTCCTCAGCAATTTGAAATTGAGCGCACCCAAGCTGTTGTTCTCCAACGCTGATCTGGACGACTCCAGAGCTACCCTGACCATGGACTTCGTTGGCGGGTTGATCATGACCGTGCTGTACAGCGAAGGCGCGGCGGCGCGAATCAGCAGGATCCAGAAAATACTGCCCATTGGCGGGCCCCAATTGTCCATGGTTCTGGACCTGGAGCGGGTAAAGGGCGCTGTCGGCGATACCGGGCAGGTGGCGCTGAAAATCGCGGAGGGCAGGGAGTACAAGGCCAACTTTGTGCTGGGTGATATACCCCAGGAACAGGTGGGTGCCCAGTTCAAGCTGCTTTTCGAGGGTTTGCGCGATGATCAGAAAATCTTCCCACTGGGCACGCTGTCCGGCGACCTGAATGGTCCGCTGACGCCGGAGTCGTTCGAGATCCGCACCATGCCGGCACCGGGGGCCACGCGCAGGGGCGCGGATAACTATGGCCATGGCGCGGTGTTGTTGTTCGTTCGACTCAAAGGCGACGCCGACATTAGTTACCCAGGCTCTGGATCGGATTTCAAATACCCGATTCCGGCGGACAAGAATGGCAAGGAATACACCGGTACGGTATTGCTCTCCAGCAGAGTATTGTTCAATGATTTGATCGCGCCACATGCCGAGGCAGATATTGGTCACGGCATCAAGTTCAAGCCTTATGCAGGGGGCACTGATATCGCTTCGTCACTTCAGGCGACCGCAGGCGGACTGGTGTATAACGAGTTTGAAGTTTTTCGAGACTTGGGCAATCGCGAAAATGTTCGCTTGATTGCTGATTACAACTTCGAGTTTTCCAAAGGGAAACCCTTTACCGTTCAGAAAAATGGTGACGGACTAATCGCCGAATGGAATCCTCATTTGACCACTTCCTATTGGTTCAAAGAGGTCAAGGCTGACTGGTTTGATGACGAAAAAACAGGAACGCTCGAATGCGGTGCAAACACGAAAATTTCCATTAAGGCACGCCTGGATACCGATGGTGTGGTTGTTTTTGAAAGTGATTCGACGAGCAGGCTTGTCTGGATTTATACCAAGGTTGACCAAGAGCTGCGTGGGCTGACGTATTCAAATGGCGATGGGGATGATTATTTTACGTCGTCGCTTAAGCGTCAACTTAGTAGTCACTTCGACAATTTCCTGCACCGCATCACCGCACCCAATATCGACACGTTCCTGATTCGCAACTTGTTATTCCCCGGCCATAACGCCTTGCAACTTCACGACGTTTATGTACCTGGCGATCTTGCATTGTTCGGCCATATCGATCCGTTGCGCACCACGGTCGTGGTATCGCCGCTGCAGGTGACCCTTCTGCCAGGTGCAAGCCAGAAATTCACCCTCGACCCCGCGCCCAGCGATGCCAACTGGAGTGTGCGTAGCACCGAACCGGGCGAAACCAACGTCGGCACCATCGATGCCAGCGGCGTATACAAGGCACCAGCAGCGAGCTCCCTGAAGGAGGGGTCTATGACGGTAGTGGTGACCGGCAAAGGCAAGCTCGATGGTCAGGATGTCACCTCCTCGGCCCTGGTTTCGGTGATGGAACACACGGTTACCGTGTCACCCATTTTCGAGATTTGCGAATCAGCAAAAGAGGTTGCGCTGACGGCCGGGATCATGGGGAGCGGCAATCCTGCCTGGTCGCTGAAGACCCCGGCACTGGGCGGCAAACTCAGCACAAACGCGGGTGGCGAGTGCGTGTATACCGCTGCGCCAGTCAGTTCGGATCGCGATGTGATGTACGTCGAGACTGTCCAGGTCAAGAACCCGACTGCAAACGACACGATCGAGGTTCAACTGCTGGTATTGAGACCCCTCTCGATCAATATGCCGGTGCTGGTCAGCGAGGACAGCAAACCGGAGACCGGCCAGGTGCAACTGCATGTGGGGAGCAAGAATGGCCCGGTCGTTCCGCCGCCCGGTGCCATATGCAAGTTGCTGGTCAGCGGGGGAGGCACGCTCAGCCCGACGGGCGTATTCAAAGAGCCGGCCAATGCCAAAGGCTTCGCCGTTATCTCGGTGGTCATCCCCGGCGACTTTAGCGATCACAACGGGTTCATCGTGTTGCCGTTGCCGCTGTCGGCCTACGCCGACATCTCTCGTCGGGCCAGTGACTCGATTCAGGCGCATGCCATGGCTGCTGCGCCAGACCTGCCTTGAACGACCCGCGTTACACCATGGCTGCTGCCGTTGCTTGAACGGTGGCTGTGCTTTTACACCGACAGGATGAAATGAAATGTCTGATCAATCGCTCAATGCCTTACTGCAATCGATGCAGGGCAAATCCGTTACCCGTGGCTGGGACGCCATCGTTACCATGAACCGCGGCAAGGTCAATCAACTGCTGGAGCAGCAGTACATCTCGCAGTTCAACCAGAACAGCTTCCTGAAGCGCATCCACGGCAGTGTGCCGCTGACCAACGATGGTTATGAGGTGCTGGAGCTGACCGGGCTATTGCTCAGCCAACCGCGGCTGTCGTTCGAAACTGCTTCATTGAGTGACTCCCGTGCCCACCTGACGATGGATATCGTCTCCGGCATGGTCGCCTACAAGCTCGAGGCGATAGCGGGTTTTCAGAGGCGGATCACGTCCAGTTTCGCGGTCACTGAGCAGCACCAGTTCACCCTGGTGATGGACGTGGACCTGGAGGCCGTGATCGGCTCCGTGGGCCAGAACGGCGAGGTCGTTCTCGACCTTGCCGAGGGATATAACTTCAGTTGCAATCTGGTGGACAACCCGCAGACGCAACAGGCACTGGGTAACTTTTTCCATGCCCTGTTCAAGCGCCAACCTGCCAGCGCCCGTCGCTATGTGCTGGGTATGCTGGATTTCGATCCCGACGACAAACTGGCGCCGCGCAACTTCGAGGTGCGTACCCAGGCCGCGCCGGGTGCGACGGTTGCAGGCTCGGACACTTATGGCGAGGGTGCGGTGGTGCTGTTCGTGCGAACCCGCGAGAGCCTCTTCGATGGCTCTACACCGGGTGACGACAGTAATTTCCGCTACCTGATCCCCGACGACCGCGAGGCCGGCTCGGGCAAGCCGCTGTATTCCGGATCGTTGATCCTGGCCAGCCGTGTGCTATTCGACTGGTTCATTCAGGGCTACCTGGAACGTAATGTCGGTCGCGGCCTGTCGTTGTCGCACACCTCGGACTCCAACGATCTGGCACGTGGGCTGAAGGCACGGGCGGGTAACTGGACGTTGGACGATATCGCGGTCGAGCATTCTGGTGGCGGTTTCCACCAGACCGCGTCGAACAACGTGCCGCTGACCTTCGATTTCGCCAGCAGCGCAGCAGGCTCCCTGCCGTTCGAAGTCTCGGTGGTGGCTGGTGGACTGCTCAGGTTCGTCTGGAAAGGGGTGAATACCTTTTCCTTCTACTTCACCCGCAAGGAGTTGATGGGGGATGAGAAGAAAGAGAACGCCAATGTTCGCTTCACCCACACGCTGGAGTTCTTCCTGAAGGCCAGTGTCGATCCGGCCACCAGTGTCGTGACCTTCGTCACGGCGCCCGGGGGCTCCAGCTCGGTCCTGGCGGAGAAAATCAGCGGTGATATCAACCTCTACATCAGCTTCAAGCAGGCGTTCGAAGCGAGTCTGCAAGGCCTGATCGATAGCATGCACGGCCAACTCAAGGAGATCCGCCTGCCGGAGCTCGACCTGTTCGCCATCAACCACCTGCTGTTCCCTGAACAGAATGCGCTGCTGCTGACCCACGCCGCGGTGCCCGGCGATGTCGCGTTGTTCGGGCATATCAATCCGAAGCACACCGCACTGAAACTCGAGCCTTCCATCGTTCATGTGCTGGCCGGCACCACCCAACAGTTCTCGGTGCTCGGAGAGCAGTTCAAGGGCAAGGCGGGCAAGCTCACCTGGTCGGTGCGCAGTATCGATGGCAGCCGTTCCCAGGGCGACATCGACCAGAACGGCCGTTTCACCGCGCCGCCGCGCGAGCGCATGGTCGGCCAGGCAGTGCGCAATGTGATCACCGTCACCCTTGAGGACGCCGGCAGCGTCCTCAGCGCCTCGGCGCTGGTGGTGGTGGTGGCCGAATCCATGGTGGTGGTGCCGGGGATGGCGACCGTCGACCTGGGTCGGCCCGAGCCGATCACGGTGAAGGCCTCGAGCCTCAACGGCGGGACCATCAAGTGGACGTTGCGCAGCGGCCCCGGCTCATTGCAGGCCAATGGCAATCAGGCGGTTTACACGCCGCCGACCAGTATCGGCCAGCCAGTGATCGCGGCCCACATCGAGGCCGAGAACACTTCGGGCGGAGCGAAGGTCACGGCGACTGTATTGTTGCTGCAGTCGAATTTCGCCCTGGCGCTGGCACCGGTCTTCCATCCCGGTCTGCCACCGAGCGCATCGACGCGGGTGCGGCTGGCCGATGACGGATTGCCTTCCGAAAGGGTTCGCTGGTCGGTCACTGCCGGGGAGGGCACGGTCGATCCCGTGACGGGTGTCTTCACCGCGCCGGCCCGGATCACCATGCCTTACAGCGTGGTGCAGGCCACGGTGGAGGATGACTTCAGCAATTTCTACGGCTACAGCATCATCTATCAGTCCGAATACGCCAGCGAAGCGCGTTGGAACGAGTTACAGACGTTCGAACTCAAGGCGCTGTCTTCGCTGCAACTGTTCGCCAACGGCCAGCAGCAGGTCGAGGTAGAGATTGAAGTCGAGCCGAGTGAAGTCGATTTCGTTCCGGTGGAGGTGTCGGACACCGAGCTGAACAGCATCGTGCTGGTCAATGCGCACACCCTCGAACCGTTGCCTCGGGTTGACAGCGAAGGTGTACCGGTAGGCGACAACTGGGCCTACAACGAGCAGCACAATGATTACCTGTTCCACCCTAATGGCCTTGCCCGCGAGGAGGACGCCGGGACGCAGGGTATTCGCACCCGAAAACTCTATGTGCAGACCCGCGCGGGTTCGAAGACGACCATCGCCGCCATGCTGATCCGCGATGACCTGATGCCGTTCTACTCCAACCATGCCGGCAACGGAGCGCCTGCCACCATCGAACCGGTCCCGGTGCAGCCACCGAAATTCGACAGCAGCAGCTACAAGTTCGAGGCAACGCGGGTGGTGGGCGAGGATGACAATGACTACCACCTGGAAACCATCGACTACTACATCCTGCAACTGACCCATAACGGCGAAAACATTCCCTTCCGCCATATCGAGTTCGAAGAGCGCAGCGGCATGGTGCAGTGGGAGAGCCGCCAGTTCGAGGAAGACGTGGTCAGCTACACCGGTTACGCCTTGCGCGGCGACACCGAGTTGCGTTTCGACCAGGGCCTGTATGAACACATCCCCGGGGCGGTCCTGCCCGAGCTTGGTGTGGTGCCGGGCGAGGAATGTCCGGAGGGTGCGTTGTTGATCAGCCTGCACCGCAGCCAGTACTGGCGCTTTGACCTGGCGTGCGAAAGAACCTATGCCCGGCCGGTGAAGCTGCGCATCCTCGATGAGTACGGCAACCAACACCGTCTCCAGGTCAATTTCCGCGCGCCGAACAACCGCAACGAGTTGCGGGTCACCGTTCTCTGATCTGGCTGGCCCGATAACCGTGGCCCTGGCTCGATAGCCGGGGTCACGGTGTAATGATTGCCCTGCATGGAGTTCCTTGTTATGACCACGTCCTCCAACGTCCACTCCAATGCTTTCAATTTCCTCAGCTTCGTCGAGACCGGCGTCGATCCGCGCACCGGCCAATACACTTGCAGCCTCTCGCTGCCCGAACTCGAGGGCAATGATCTCAGCGGCCCCAACGTTCCCCTGCGCCTGTCCTACAGCCCGCTCAACACCCTCAATTCCGGCTTCGGCACGGGCTGGACATTGCAGTTGTCGCAGTACGACACCGCCACCAATATCCTCTCCCTGAGCACCGGCGAAACCTTCAAGGTCACCAGCACCAGCAGCACCGACGACCAGTTGCTGATGCGTGAAAAGAAAATCGACTCCTTCCACCTGCACAAGCTCAGCGACACCCGCTTTCGCGTGGTGCACAAGTCCGGCCTGATCGAAGAACTGGCCACCGACAGCGGTGACGCCATCGCCCTGCCGGTGAAAATGATCTCGCCACAGGGCCATCACGTCACCCTGGCCTATTCGGCCTTCGGCAGCGTTCGTCGGCTCCTCAGCATCGCCAACGCCGATGGCACGTTGCTGCTGGAGATTCGCCCGCTCGAGTACACCCTGCGGCTTTTTCCCAGGACGCCCAATGAGGCCGTGTTCTCGTTGATCCTTGGCAATGAACAGCGCCTGACGCGCCTTGAACTGCCTACCGCCAGCCCGGCCAGTTGGCGCTTCGGCTATGACACCAAAACCCAGTGCATCAACCAAGTCGAAGGCCCGCTGGGCGGGCGCGAGACCATCGAATACGACACCACCCCGCACCAGTTTCCCGGCACCGGCGGCCGCACCCTGCCGCGGGTCCGCCGCCACTTGCACGAACCTGGCGCGGGCCAGCCAGCCATCGACACCCGCTACCAGTATTCCAGCAACAACTTCCTCGGCCGCAACGCACCCGGCCTGATCTGGGAAGACAACGGCCTGGACAACCTCTACAAAGTCCTCAGCGCCTACGTCTACGACTCCACCGAACAGCTCTGGGACGCCACCAACAACCGTCCGCGACGCAGCATCAAGCGCATCTTCAACCGCTTCCACCTGATCAGCGAGGAACTCACCGAGCAGGGCGGCGCGGTCAAGCGCGTGCGCACCCAGTACTACGCCGACGACAGCAGCGTGCCGTTCGAGCAACAACCGGCGCAGTGCCAGTTGCCCAAGACCGTGACCACCTCCTGGATCGCCGCGGGGCAACAACGTGACGAAGTGGTGCGCAGCGAGTACGACGTGTACGGCAACCTCACCCTGCAAGTGCAGGCCAACGGCATCAGCGAAACCAGCGAGTACTACCCGGCGACCGCCAGCGACGGCTGCCCGGCCGATCCCCATGGTTTTGTCCGACACCTGAAACAGAAAACCGTGACCCCGGCCAAGGCCGACGTCAACGATGCCCCGGTGCTGCGCACCCAGCACCGCTACCTCAGCCAGCCGGGCCTGAGCGGCAGCGCCTGGCCGTGGCTGGCGCTGGAACAGGAAACCCTGGTCCACGTCAACGGCGGCAATGCCGAGCTGCAAAAGACCCGGCACACCTACCTCAATGCGCCGAGCGACAAACTGCTGCATGGCCGGAAATCGCAGACGGCGGTGACCCTCAACGGCAAGACCACCACCACCGACTACGCCTACCTCAAAGCCACCGGCCAGTACGTCGCCCAGCCGGTGCTACGCACCATGGAAACCCTGAAGACCAACTTCGACGCGGTGAGCAAGGTCATCATCCTGGAACACTCGCTGCTCAACGGCCGCGCGCTGCTGGAGCGTGACGACAACGACGCTGAGATCGCCTATGCCTATGACGCGCTGGGGCGGGTGATCGAAGAAAAAGTCGCGCCGGGCAGCAATGTCGAGGCACGGCGCCAGTACCAGTACCTGCTGGTCAATCAGGTCACCGGGCAACCGACCCAGACCACCATCGACGTCAAGGGCGTGCAGACCCGCAGCCTGCTGGACGGACTGCAACGGGTGGTGAGCGAACTGCGCCAGGATGTCGACGGCAACCCGGTGAGCAAGCCGCTGCGCGAGACGTACAGCGCCAGCTATGACGCCTTCGGGCAACTGAGCGAGAGCACCGAATTCGACTGGCTGGGCGCCGAGACCGTAGCCCTGACCAGCCGCTACACCTACGACGACTGGAGCGAACAGGACAGCGTCACCGGGCCGGACGGGGTGACCGAATACTCCCGCAACAACCCCGTCGCGCTGCGGGTCGAAACCTGGCGCGAGGGCATGGGCAAGACCGTTACCCGCAACAACCTGTTCGAGAAACCGGTCACGGTGGAGCGCTTCGATCTGGCGGGAGGCAAGGTCAGCCTGTACGAGTACTTCTATGACGGCCTGGGCCGCACCTCCCATGAATACGACGAACTGCGACAGTTCCGCTTCTATCGGTACGACGCGTTCGACCGCTTGACCCTCCAGGGTCTTCCCGACAGCGCGCAGGTCGAGCGTCGTTATGCCGAGCACAGTACCGAGGACTTGCCGACCTGGATTGGCGTCGACGGGGTCGTGCTCGGTGAGCAGTCCTTCGACGGGCTCGAACGGATGTACCGCTCCGTGACCGGCGGGCGGGAGCGCACATTCGCGTTCGACGGGGGCCAGCAGCAGCCCTCCAGCGTCACCACGGCCAAGGGCCAGGTCATCGATTACGAGTACAACCCGAACCTGGGCGAAGCGCCGATCCAGCGGCGTATCCAGAACGTCACCGCCGACTATGAATACGACAAGGACAATGCCCGGCTGCTGTCCAGCCGTGAAAACGACCAAAGCCTCAATTGCACCTACTACAGCACCGGTGAACTGAAGACCGAGCAGCGCGTCAATGCCGGGCAGACCCGCAACATGGCCTATGAATACAGCCTGCGCGGACGCCTGCTGGCCTACACCGATGTGCTCGGCCAGCAGCAGCGTTATCACTACGATGCCGGCGGGCGGCTGGAGTCGACCAGCCTGGGACAGACCGAAACGCACTTCAGCTACAACGCCAGTGGCCTGACCTCACGTATCGTCACCGAAGACAAGGCCGAGGGTCACAGCGTGCGCATTGACCTGGAGTACGACGATTTCGGTCGTGAGATCTTGCGCACCTTCACCTTTGACGACGGCGTGATCCAGACCCTGGAACAACGCTACAACGTCCGCGATGCGCTGGAGCAGCGAACCCTGCGTCAGGGCAGTGTGCTGCGCGACGAGAGTTACACCTACGACTCGCGGGGGCGGCTGGAGGACTACCGCTGCACCGGCAGCGACCTGCCCCTGGACGGCTGGGGCAAGCCGATCCAGCGTCAGGTGTTCGAGTTCGATGTGCTGGATAACCTGACCCAGGTGCGCACGGTATTCCCCGGTGGCGAGAACCTCGCCACCTATCTGTTCGAAGGCCAGGACCCGACCCAGCTCAGCGCGGTACGCAACAGCCACGCCGATTACCCGGCGCTCATCAGCCTCGACTACGACGCCGACGGCAATCTGATCAGTGATGAACAGGGCCGCAACCTCAGTTACGACGCCCTCGGCCGGTTGCTCAGCGTCAGTGAAGACGGCAGCGAAATGCTGGAATACCGCTACGACGCGCAGGACATCCTCAGTGGCAGCATCGGCGGGGAGGGTGACGAGCAGCGTTTCTACTGCGACGGGCAACTGGTCAACCAGTTGCAGGGTGGCGAACAGCGCACGTTCATTCGCGGCGGCGACCATGTACTGGCCGAACGGGTGACGGGGCAGGACGAACTGCTGCTGGCCACCGATGCAAAAAAGACCGTGCTGGCCGAACGTGACAGTCAGACTCGCAACAGTGCCTACAGCGCTCACGGGTACCGCTCGTCCAGCACGCAGTTGACGGCCGGGCTGGGCTTCAACGGTGAATGCCTGGAACGCAGCGGGGTGTATCTGTTGGGCAGTTACCGGGCCTACAACCCGGTGCTGGGGGTGTTCTGCAGCCCGGACAGTTGGAGCCCGTTTGGCGAGGGTGGGCTGAATGGATACACGTATTGCCTGGGGGATCCGGTGAATCATGTGGATCCGACGGGGCACATGCCGTGGTGGGTCGGGATCGTCGGGGGCGTGGTCGCGACGCTCTTGACGGCGGGACTCGCCGCGCCGATAGCCACCACGCTGGGCGTGAGCGCGACAGCCGCGGCAGCGGTCAGTAGTGTGGCCGCGAAGGTGGCGCTGGGTGCGACGGCACTGTCGATTGGCAGCGGTGTTGGCTCGAGCTTCGTGGAGGAGGGGGCACTTAAACAGGGGTTGGAGTGGACGAGCCATGCATCCGGCGTTATTGCGGGCGTCTCGACAGGGCTGGCGTTAGGGATGAAGGCTGCGGCTTCATCGCTCGCCAGTCGTGCGTCGGCAGTGAGTGGTGGATCAAACTCATGGGGGACTAGCTCTTCATTCTTCAAGCCGCGTCCCGGTGGCCAGCCCTCCATAGGCGGCAGTTCTTCGTCATCTGCAGCGTTGCGCAAGGCTCAGGATGATATCTACGAGAGAGCGATTAAGCCCGTGCCTCACGCTGCATTTAAACGCGGCAATTACTCAAATCCAGCGGGAATGCAGACCCAGCCGAGTGATCGCCTCCCACTATTCGAGGTGAGGGGCTCTCAGTTGAAGCAAGTGCTTCGAATCAGGGCGAGCAAAGAGATTGTGAGGGGCAACAAGCCTTACTGAAAAAGAAGCACTGCTGCGCGATGTCCGTAGCAGTGCTTTTCGGTGCGCGTATTTTCCGTCCAGCCCTCCACCCACCTGACATTTTTGCCAGTTGTTGCCTCGCTGCCACCTTGTTAGCGTGGCCCCATCGTGGTGTCACTGTCCGGGGAGAAACACAATGAATGGACAAAACGGCGTTCAAGCCTGTGCGGCCGATCTGCGCCAGGTGCTGGACGAAGTGAACCTGAGCTGCAACCTCGATTTCGCCGAGTTCCAGGTGTTGCACGATGCCGCGGATGCCCGTCTCGACGCCCTGGTCCGGCACTACCACAATCGCCGCGAATCACAGCACCTGGAACAGTTCCAGATGGCCTGCGAGCAGATGGCGAAGATGCTCCAGGTGTCCTGCCTGGCGCTGCAACGAGCCCATCTGAACGACAACGAACGCGACCAGGTCCGCGAAGCCTACGAGTACCAGGTGGCCTACATCCAGGCTTGCCTGCACCGTTCTTTCCAGGACTTCTGAACCTCGGCGGCCGGCCCTGGCTGACCGGAGTGCCGTCACCGATGGCTGTTCCGGTCATTGCCGGCTCATAAGCGGTTGCGGACAATCCGTGTCAGTCTTTTCCGCAACGGGCAGTCCGGTATGTCGCAACAGGTCTTCTTCGCTCACGCCAACGGCTTCCCCTCGGCCACCTACGGCAAGCTGTTCACCGCCCTGGCGCCGGACTATCAGGTCAGCCATCTGCCCCAGCACGCCCATGACCCGCGTTTTCCGGTGAATGACAACTGGCTGCAACTGGTTGACGAACTTATCCATCACCTTGAACAGCAACCCGAACCGGTGTGGGGCGTTGGTCACTCCCTTGGCGGCGTGCTGCACCTGCACGCGGCGCTGCGTTGCCCCCAGCTCTATCGCGGAGTGGTGATGCTCGATTCGCCGGTGCTGACCCTGGCGGACCAGTGGCTGATCCGCCTCGCCAAGCGCTGGGGCTTCATCGACCGCATCACCCCGGCCGCGCGCACCGAGGGCCGGCGCGAGGCGTTCGCCGATCTCGATCAGGCCCGGGCTTATTTCGCCAGCAAGACGCTGTTCCGCGCCTTCGACCCGGATTGCCTGGAAGCCTATCTGCAACATGGCCTGAAACAGGAGGGCGATGCCTTGCGCCTGAGCTTCGATCCCTCCATCGAAATGAGCATCTACCGCAGCATTCCCCATACCCGCCCGGCCCATCCCGGCCAACTGCAAGTGCCGCTGGCGATGGTGCGCGGCAGCCACAGCCGTATCGTCAGGCCCCACCATACCCAGGCGGTACGGCGCATGCCCCGGGGAGAAAACCATAGCGTCGTCGGTGGACACATGTTTCCCTTGGAGCGCCCGGATGAAACCGCGCAACTGATCAGAAACGTCTTTCAGCGCTGGCAGGAGAAACAGGCATGAGCAACCCGGTCGAAGAGGTCCGCCTGGACCTGGGCCATATCGAACTGGCCGCGCACCTCTACGGCCCGGTGGATGGCCGCCCGGTGATCGCCCTGCATGGCTGGCTCGATAACGCCAACAGCTTCGCCCGCCTGGCGCCAAAGCTCGACGGGCTGCGCATCGTCGCCCTGGATTTCGCCGGGCACGGTTATTCCGGGCACCGCCCGCCGGGCGCCACCTATTCGCTGTGGGACTATGCCCACGACGTGCTGCGGGTCGCCGCGCAATTGGGCTGGGAACGCTTCGGTTTGCTGGGGCATTCGCTGGGCGCCATCGTCTCGGTGGTGCTGGCGGGCAGCCTGCCGGAGCGCATCACCCGGCTGGCGCTGATCGACGGGGTGATTCCGCCGGGCGCCAACGGCCAGGATGCCGCCGAGCGCATGGGCATGGCATTGCAGGCGCAACTGCGCCACGACAGCAAGCGCAAATCGGTTTACCCGGTGCTGGAGCAGGCGGTGGAAGCGCGGATGAAAGGCATGGTCGCGGTCAGCCGCGAGGCCGCCGAGCTGCTGGCCCAGCGCGGGCTAGTGCCGGTGCCGGGTGGTTTCAGTTGGCGCAGCGACAGCCGCCTGACCCTGCCGTCGCCGCTGCGCATGAGCGAAGAGCAGGCCATGAGCTTCGTTCGCCGCGTCGCCTGCCCGACGCAATTGATCGTCGCCGACGACGGCATGCTGGCGCGCAACACGACCCTCCTCGAACAGCTACCCTTTAGCCTGGAACACTTGCCCGGTGGTCATCACTTGCACTTGAACGATGAGGCCGGCGCAACGCTTGTTGCAGACTGTTTCAATCGCTTCTTTGCCATTCCTTGACTTGTATCGGGCAACTGTCGAGGCTTGGCGGGTTTTGATCAGGGAGACAATCATGACCCAGCACGACTTACGCCCCCTTCGCATTGCCCGCGCCGCACCCGTCGGCGGGGTTCGCCGATGAATGCCATTCATACGTTGCGTGCCGGCCTGGCCGGACTTTTGCTGGTAACCGGTGCGGTACAGGCCGGTGGCGAACTGCCGGTGCCGCAGGACGCCAAAAGGGTCGATGAGCGCCCTGTGGCGGAAGTGGAGCGCGTCTACCCGTTGGGCGGGCTGCGCAAGATCAGCGGCCAGGTGCGCATGGAAGGCAAGATCGAGGCCCGTGGCCAGCTCCATTCGGTCACCTGGGAATTGCCCGCCGAACGCAGCGCCGCGGAGGCGTTCAAGGCCGCTCGCGAAACCTTGCAGGCCGATGGCGGTTACCCGCTGTTCTGGTGCGAGGGCCGAGACTGCGGCGAAAACAGCCTGTGGAACGACCTCTTCGGCAATGCCCGCCTGTCCGGTTCGGATCAGGATCAGTTCTTCATTCTGCTGCGTCGCACCGGCGCCGATGCCGACACGCTGGTCGCCCTCTACGCCATCACCCGCGGCAACAAGCGTACCTACCTGCACACCGAACAGTTCGAAGCCAACGCCCCCTTGGGCGAGTTGCTGCCGACGCCTGCCACCGTCCTGCGCGAACTGCGCAGCAATGCCAGGCTCGACTACCCTGACCTGAACGCCGAGCCGCCCCAAGCCTGGGTCAATCTGCTGGCGCGCAGCCTTAACCTCGACAGCACCTTGCGCGTGGTCCTCACCGGCGCCCAGGCCCAGGCTTGGCTGGACCAGTTGACCGCCGCCGGTGTCCGCTCGGCCCGGCTCGAAGTCGGCAGCCAGGCGGCGAACGGCTTGCATGTCGAACTGATTCGCTGAGCCGGGAGGCGCGATGCTCAACAATGATCGGCTGCTGGTGCAGATTCTGTTGCTGGCGCTACTGGGCGCTGGCCTCTGGGTCATGGCACCGTTCATCTCCGCGCTGCTCTGGGGCGCGATCCTCGCCTTCGCGAGCTGGCCGCTGATGCGTTTGGTCACGCGCCTCTGCGGCGGCCGCGAAACCCTCGCCGCGAGTCTCCTCACCTGCCTGTGGTTGCTGCTGGTGGCGCTGCCGCTGGTCTGGTTGGGCTTCAACCTCGCCGATCATGTGCGCGATGCCACCACCTTCATTCGTGACGTGCAGGTCGACGGCCTGCCCGATGCGCCGGCCTGGCTCGGCGGCGTGCCCTTTGTCGGCGAACGTCTGGTGCGCTTCTGGGACACCATGGACCAGCAGGGCGCCGCCATGCTGGCGACGGTCAAACCCTATCTCGGTCAGGTCGGCAACTGGTTATTGGCGCGCAGCGCGCAGATTGGCAGCGGCATCCTCGAACTGATCCTCAGCCTGGTCTTCGTGTTCTTCTTCTACCGTGACGGGCCGCGCCTGGCGGCGTTTGTCCTGCGCCTGCTGGAACGGCTGATCGGCGAGCGTGCCGATTACTACCTGGGGCTGGTGGCGGGGACCGTGCAGCGGGTGGTCAACGGCGTGATCGGCACCGCCGCCGCCCAAGGCCTGCTGGCGCTGATCGGCTTTCTTATCGCGGGAGTGCCGGGGGCGCTGGTGCTCGGCCTGGTCACCTTCATGCTCAGCCTGATCCCCATGGGCCCGCCGCTGGCCTGGATTCCCGCCACCGCCTGGCTGGCCTGGAAGGGCGACTACAGCATGGCGGTGTTCCTCGGGATCTGGGGCACCTTCGTCATCAGCGGCGTGGACAACGTACTGAAACCCTACCTGATCAGCCGCGGTGGCGACTTGCCGCTGGTGATCGTGCTGCTTGGGGTGTTTGGGGGCTTGTTGGCGTTTGGCTTTATCGGGTTGTTTATCGGCCCGACCTTGCTGGCGGTGGCCTACAGCCTGTTGCTGGATTGGTCGCGGCATACGCCGGTTGCGGATCGGCCTTAGGTGTTGAACCTTTGGGGCCCTTCGCGACGGTTCGGCGCCCCGACGAGCTCGCTCCTACAGATATGTGACACCGAATCTCTGTAGGAGCGAGCTTGCTCGCGAAACGGGAGGCCTCATTCCAGATCCAGCTTCGCCTCGATCCGATCCAGATGCAGATGCATCAACCGCAACGCTGCCTCACTGTCACCATCCTCCAGCGCATCCACCAGCGCCGCATGTTCTTCCCAGGCGCAATGCTCGCAAGCCCGGCTTTCGTATTTGGCGATGATCAGCGAGGTCATCGGCACCAAGCCGTTGAGAAAACGCGCGAGCGGGGCATTGTCGGCAATCTCCGCCAGCTTCAGGTGAAACTCGCCGCCCAGGCGGATCGCCGTGCAGCGTTGGCCTTGTTCATGGGACTGCCGCTCGCGGGAAATCAATTCACGCAACTGGCGCAGTTGCGCCGGCCGCGAGCGCCGCGCCGCCAGTTCGATCAGGGTGGTTTCCGCCAGCCGCCGTGCGCTCAATACCTGCCGCGCCTGCTCCGGATCTGGCGCCGCCAGCCGTGCGGTGTGCGCTGGACGCTGGACGATCACCTGCTGGTCCGAAAGCCGTCCCAGCACGCGACGGATCACCGTGCGGCTGACCCCGAACGCCTCGCCCAACGCCATTTCGGTCAGCGGTGTGCCGGGAGCCAGGCGCTGTTCGAGAATCGCATCGAACAGCCGCGGATAGATTTCCGCAGCCGACAGGCGCCGTTCGCCAACGGCCAGCAGCGCGGGCAGGGCGGACGCGGTGGAAGTGACGGGGGCAACGGCTCTCATGTGTGCTCTCCTGGAAGTCAGTAACCGGGCTGTTCGTCCGGAATCTTCAGTTCAATACCCATGCGTCGGCCTTCCTGCAGGATGTGCCGGCGCATTTGCGCACTGGCCTGGGCGCTGTCCTTGTTGCGGATGGCGCGCACCACTGCTTCGTTTTCTTCAAGGCGCGCGGCCAGGTGTTCGGGGGATTTGCGCAGCATCTGGGCGCTCTGCTTGAGGGCATTGCCGGTCTGCTGCACCACGCTCTGGAAAATCGGGTTGGAGGTCAGGGCAAACAGCGCCTCATGGAAGGCGATGTAGGCGTTGACCCCAGCCTCGCCGTCGCCGGCGTCCAGGGCTTCGCGCATGTCCATCAGGGTCAGGCGCAACTGGCCGGTTTCCTGGCTGCTGATGGACTGCGCCACCAGCCCGACGATGAACGGTTCCAGGGTGTAGCGCAGTTGCAGCACGT
This sequence comes from Pseudomonas sp. 20P_3.2_Bac5, assembly GCF_025466035.1. NCBI lineage: Bacteria > Pseudomonadati > Pseudomonadota > Gammaproteobacteria > Pseudomonadales > Pseudomonadaceae > Pseudomonas > Pseudomonas sp. 20P_3.2_Bac5. The sequence goes on from NZ_JANLOA010000092.1 coordinate 44,600, forward strand.
CTTCGAGGCTGGCTTCGGCCACGCCGGCCGGCGCCATGACCAGCTCGTTGCTGTCGGCGTCGAGTACCAGCACGCCTTTGCCGGGCATCGAGCGCACCAGACCGAGGGTTTCCAGCACCGTTACCGCTTCACGCAGGCTGGGCCGGCTGATGCCGAGTTGCTCGGCCAGCTCGCGCTGGCCGGGAAGCATCTCACCGGAGCGCCACTGGCCGCGGGCCAGGGCCTGGCGCAGTTTGTCCACTACCGCATTCACTACTGTCGAGGAGGTAATCACATTTCGCTCCGTGAGATGTCGTTCATTGGCTAACTAGAATTCCTGCTGATGGGCCGTCTTGCGCGCCTGGAAGGCGAAGCCCTGCTTGCCTTCGAGCACGTTGTGCGCGCGCTCCAGGTCGATGTCCTTCTCCCAGCGGGCGATGGCCACGGTGGCGACGCAGTTGCCGATCAGGTTGGTCAGCGCCCGGCCGATGCCCATGAACCAGTCCACCGCCAGCACCAGCACCAGACCGACCACCGGAATCGCGGGAACGGCGGTCAGGGTTGCGGCAAGAATCACCAGCGCCGAGCCGGGAATGCCGTGGGCACCTTTGGAGGTCACGAGGGACACCAGCAGGATGGTCATCAGATCGGTCATGGCCAGCGGCGTGCCGGTGGCGTTGGCGATGAACACAATGGCCAGGGTCAGGTAGATGGAGAAACCGTCGAGGTTGAAGGAATAGCCGGTGGGAATCACCAGGCCGACGGTGGAACTGCCGATGCCCAGGTGCTCCAGCTTGCGCATGATCTGTGGAAGCACGGCGTCGGAAGATGCGGTGCCGAGGACGATGGTCAGTTCTTCACGCAGGTACTTGAGGAACGGCAGCATCTTGAGACCGGACACACGCATCACCAGGCCGAGAACCAGCAGCACGAAGCCGGCACAGGTGAGGTAGAACAACGCCACCAGACCGCCCAGGTGTTGCAGCGATTCCAGGCCATATTTGCTGGTGGTGAAGGCGATGGCGCCGAACACACCGATGGGGGCCAGGCGCACGATCATGCCCATGATGCGGAAGATCACATGGCTCAGTTCGTTGATCAGTCGCGAGATGCCCGAGGCCGATTCGCCCACCAGGTTCAGCGCACTGCCGAACAGCACCGAGAACAGCAACACCTGAAGGATATTGTTGTCGGCGAAGGCGCCGATCACCGAGGTGGGGATCAGGTCCATGAGGAAGGCTGTGGTGCTGTGGATATGCTGCCCACGCTCGGCGAGGCTGCTGGCGTCCGTCGCGGAAAGTTGCTCCAGATGGATGTTGGCGCCGCTGCCGATGCCGGTGGAGAAGGCGAGCACCAGACCCAGGACCAGGGCGACGGTGGTGAGGACTTCGAAATAGATCACCGACTTCAGGCCGATGCGCCCGACTTTCTTCAGGTCGCCGGCACCGGAAATGCCGCTGACCACCACGCAGAACACGATCAGACCGATCAGCATCTTGATCAGTTTGATAAAGCCGTCACCAAGGGGTTTGAGTTGCAGGGAAAGGTCGGGGAAGCTCAGGCCGCAAGCGATGCCAAGCATCAGGCCGAGCACTACTTGCAGGAAGATCGAACGCGAGCACCATTTGAGCATGGGAGGGATCTCTGGTCGGTGTCCTGGCTGCCGGGGTGACGGCGCGTCGGACTTAATTATTGTGGTCTTACCGGTATGTCCAGTGCGCGGGCAGTGTAAGCGCGTATTTTCGGTTTTCGCAAGAGGTGAGGCGATAATTGGTTTTACCGGTCTGACCAGTTGGCGTACCAGGCAAGAATCGGCAGAAATGCCAAGGGTCGGTCAGTGCTTGGACAAGACCTGATCCACCGCGGCGATCAGCCGTCCCAGATCGTTCGGAGGGGCTTTGTGAATGACGCCAAACAGATAGGCGCGTTGTTCGTCTTCAGTGTCCAGGTCGGTGAAGAAGGCCGTGAGCTTGACGCCCAGCACCCTGGCAAAGACGAACAAGGCTTCAACGCTGGGAGTGTAGGTACCGGTTTCGAAGCGGCTTATGGTCTTGGGGTCGAACCCGGCTTTTTCGCCCAGTTCAGCCTGGGTAAGCCCGGCGACCTTGCGACAGCGCCTGATGGCTGAGCCCAAACTTGAAATTTCCATCGCTCAATTCCCATTTAGAATCAAGAACTTAACGACAAAAAATTTCAATAGACAACCTCTCCAGTCATCACCCCGGATTACAAAAGGTGATGTATCTCGTAGACTTTGCGGCTTGGACAGATTTTCCCGCAGTGGGTTTGGCAGAGAGCAACCCGCATTTTTCCTGCGGCTCATGGAGCTTTATCGTGCGTCTCAACTTACCGATTACCGCGGTGGAACAGACATTTCCCGATCAGCAACGGCTGATTTCCGCCACCGACACCGCCAGTAATATCACCTACTGCAATGCTGAATTCGCTGCCATCAGCGGTTTCAGCCAGGCTGAACTGATCGGCGCTTCGCACAACCTCGTTCGCCATCCCGACATGCCCGCCCAGGTGTTCGAGCAGATGTGGCAATACCTCAAGGCCGGCCAGAGCTGGATGGGGATCGTCAAGAACCGCTGCAAGAACGGCAATTTCTACTGGGTCAGTGCCTACGTCACGCCGATCCTCGAGAATGCGAGGTTAGTGGGCTACGAGTCGGTGCGGGTCAAGCCGACTCGCGAGCAGGTGCAGCGCGCCGAAGCGCTGTACGCCCGGCTGCGCGCGGGCAAGACGCCGGTGCCGCTGTCGCGGCGGCTGACGCAGCAGGCCCAGGTGCTTGCCGTGCCGGTATTGGCGGCGGGCGTGGCATTAGCCGCCAATCATCTTGTCCCCGGTCTTGTCGGTCAGGGCATCACCCTCGGCCTGTTTGTCGTGGTCGGGTTGTGGGGCCACAGCCGCTTGCGTGGCGAATTGCGGCGGATCGTCCGCGGCGCCGAAAACACCTTCTGCGACCCCATTTGCGCCCTAGCCTACAGCGACACCCTCGGCCCCGCCGCGCAATTGCAGATGATCCTCATCAGTGAAGAAGCCCGGCTGAAAACCGCGCTGACCCGCCTCAGCGACCTCGCCAACCAGATGGCCCACGCCGCCAGCGATTCCAGCCGCCTCTCCGGCGCCACCGAGTCGGCGCTGCTGGAGCAGCGTGCCGAGACTGACCAGACCGCCGCCGCCATGACCGAGATGGCCGCGTCCATCGCTGAAGTCGCCGCCCATGTGCAGCAAACCGCCAGCGAAGCCCACACCGCCAACCAGCTCGCCGACCAGGGCAGCCAGGTCGCCGGCACCTCGCGCCAGGCGATCCAGGTGCTGGCGTCCACGGTCACCCAGATCAACCAGGCGGTGGGCGAACTGGCCGGGCAGACCCAGGACATCATGTCTGCCGCGGGCGTGATCCAGGCGATTGCCGAACAGACCAACCTGCTGGCGCTGAATGCCGCCATCGAAGCCGCCCGCGCCGGCGAGCAGGGCCGCGGCTTCGCAGTGGTGGCCGACGAGGTTCGCGCGCTGGCGGGCAAGACCCGGCAGTCGACCCAGCAGATCCAGGGTGTGATCGAAAACCTGCGCAAGGGCGCCGATGAAGCGGTGTCCATCGCCGACCTCGGCATCCGCGAGGCCGAGCAGGGCGTGGCCCAGGTGGTCGAGGCGCAGGAGGCGCTGCAGGGCATTCGCGTGGCGGTGGAGCGCATCACCGACATGACCCGGCAAATGGCCGCTGCCTCGCAGCAGCAATCCCATGTCGCCGAAGACGTCGCCTGCCAGATCAACAACGTCGCCGGCACCGTGCAGCGCACCGCCGACAACGCCAACGCGGCCGCCACCCGCGGTGCTGAACTGGAACATATTTCATCCGGCCTGCGTGCCTTGGTCGAACGCTTCAACCGATAGCCGTCGGACAGGTTTTATTTCATGGATGACAACTACCGCGCGGCCGTCGACGCGGCCGCGATCTTTTCCGAAACCGACCTGACCGGGCGTATCACCTACGTCAACGATCAGTTCTGCACCATCTCCGGCTACAGCCGCGAGGAACTGCTGGGCGCCGACCACCGCATCCTCAATTCAGGCCAGCACGAGCCTGGGCTGTTCCTCGGCATGTGGCAGAGCCTGGCCGCGGGCGAGACATGGAAGGGCGAAATCTGCAACCGGGCCAAGGATGGCTCGTTGTACTGGGTCGACAGCACCATGGTGCCGCTGTTCGACCCGCTTACCGGCGCGGTGTGCAAGTTCGTCTCGATCCGCTTCGATATCACCCAGAAACGCCAGTTGCTCCACACCTTGCAGTGGCGGGTGGGGCACGACGTTCTGACCGGCCTGCCCAACCGCTCATTGCTCGGCGACCTGCTCGGGCAGGCCATCGAGCGTGCGCGCAACGAGGAGTCGGCGCTGGCGGTGTGCATGCTCGACCTCGACGGCTTCAAGGCGGTCAACGACGGCTATGGTCATGCCAGTGGCGACCTGCTGCTGGTGGAGGTGTCACGGCGCTTGAAGCGCGTGTTGCGTGAGGGCGATGCGGTAGGGCGGTTGTCCGGCGATGAGTTCGTGCTGATTCTCGGCGACATCCAGGGGCTGCCGACCTTGCAGGGTGTCCTTGAGCGTGTGCTCAAGGCGATCGCCGCACCCTGTGTCATTCGCGGGCGGCCGATCAGCGTCAGCGCCAGCATCGGCGTGACCCTGTTCCCCAACGACAACGATGACGCCGACACCCTGCTGCGCCACGCCGACCAGGCCATGTACCTGGCCAAGCAACGGGGGCGTAATCGTTTTCACCTGTTCGACGTGTCGCTGGACCAGGAAGTCAAGGCCACTCACCAGACCGTGGAGCGCCTGCGCCGGGCGCTGCACAACGGCGAACTGTGCCTGTATTACCAGCCCAAGGTGAACATGCGCAGCGGCACGGTGGTGGGGTTCGAGGCGCTGTTGCGCTGGTGCCATCCTGTCCGCGGCGTGGTCGCGCCGGGTGAGTTTCTGCCGTTGGTGGAGCGCACTGACCTGATCGTCGATATCGGTGAATGGGTGATCGATGAAGCACTGGCGCAGATGCAGCAGTGGCAGGCGCAGGGTTGCCGTTGGCCGGTGAGCGTGAACATCGCCGCGCGGCATTTCCAGCGCACGGACTTTGTCGTGCGGCTTCAGCGTTTGTTGTCCCGCCACGCCATGGTGGCGCCGCAGATGCTCGACCTGGAAATCGTCGAGTCGGTGGCCATCGAGAATATCCAGCGGGTTTGCGAATGCCTGGAGGCGTGCCAGCGGCTGGGGGTGCGTTTTTCGCTGGATGACTTTGGCACCGGCTACTCGTCCCTGAGCTACCTCAAGCGCTTGCCGACCCAGACCATGAAGATCGACAAATCCTTCGTCCAGGACATTCTCCACGACCAGGACGACCTGGCCCTGACCCGCGCGGTGATCGGCCTGGCCCAGGCGTTCGGTCGGCAGGTGATTGCCGAGGGTGTAGAGACGGTGGCGCACGGCGAATGGCTGATGGAACTGGGCTGCGACGTGGCCCAAGGCTACGGCATCGCCCGGCCGATGCCGGCGCAGGAGGTGGTGGAGTGGGTGCGAGGATTCGTGCAACCGCGGGAGTGGCGGGTGCGGGCACGCGGGGCGGGGTGATTGTGGGCCTGTCTCGCGACGGTTCGGCGCGAGACAGGCCCACCCTGTAAACCTACATCTGCGGCGCGGTGTTCTTCACCACCGCCAATTCCGGATGCGCCACCAGCTTGTCGATATGCAGCTCATCGTTGTTCATCCAGGTCTCGGTCAGCACCCGGTAGTGCTCCATATCCCGGCAACGCATGCGCAGGCTGTAGTCGAAATGGCCGCTGATCAGCTGGCATTCGAACACCTGCGGGCAGGCGCGCACGCAGGCTTCGAAGGCTTTTTGCGCGGCGCGCCCGCTCTGGTTGGACAGCGCCACCAGGACCAGCAGCGACAACCCCGGCGAGACCATCTGCACATCGATGATTGCGCCGTAACCGCGGATCACGCCGCGCCGTTCGAGCTTGCGCACCCGCTCCAGGCAGGGCCTGGGCGTCAGGTGGACCAATGACGACAGCTTCTCGTAGGTGATGCGCCCGTTGTGGCGCAGCACGTCGATGATCGCTTCGTCGATGCGGTCCAGCGGCGGCGCGGCGTGGGAGGAGTTGGCCTTGGTATCCATGGTGGCGTTGCTTCACTTCAAGCGGTTGGAAAGAAATTGCTGCAGGCGCTCGCTTTGCGGCTGGTCGAGAATCTGCGCGCTTCCCTGTTCTTCGACCCGGCCCTGATGCAGGAACAGCACCTGGCTGGACACCTGGCGGGCAAAGCCCATCTCGTGGGTGACCATGAGCATGGTACGACCTTCCTCGGCCAGCGTCTGTATGACCTTGAGGACTTCTCCTACAAGCTCTGGATCAAGGGCTGACGTTGGTTCGTCGAACAGGATGATCTCCGGCTCCATCGCCAGCGCCCGGGCGATCGCGACGCGCTGTTGCTGGCCGCCAGAGAGGAACGCCGGGTACTGGTCGGCGGCACGGGCCGGCAGACCGACCTTGTCCAGGTACGCGCGGGCGCGGGCTTCGGCGTCCTGTTGGCTGACCCCCAACACCCGGCGCGGCGCCATGGTGATGTTCTCCAGCACGGTCATGTGGCTCCACAGGTTGAAATGCTGGAACACCATGGCCAGCCGCGTGCGCAGGTTCTGCAATTGCGCCGGATGCGGGGCGCGGGCGCCGGCGCGGCCCTGGCGCATTTCGATGGTCTGGTCGTCGAGGGTGATGACCCCGGCGTCCGGCTGTTCGAGGAAGTTGATGCAGCGCAGCATGGTGCTTTTGCCCGAGCCGCTGGCGCCGATCAGGCTGATGACGTCGCCCTTGCGTGCTTGCAGCGAGACGCCCTTGAGCACTTGGTGATCGCCGTAGCTTTTATGCAGCGAGTCCACCGTCAGTTTGATCGCGGCGCTGGCAGCGGCGGCGACAGGTGCGGCGGCGAAGGTCGGTTGGATCGACAAGGCGTGTGCGGAAGTGGTCATGGGTCAGCCTCGGGAAGGAACGAGAAAACGCATCCAGCGTCGTTCGGCCAGGCGGAACAGCCCGACCAGTGCGAAGGACAGCAGCATGTACAGCAGGGCGGCGATGCCGAAGGCCTGGAACGTCAGGAAGGTCGCGGCATTGGCGTCGCGGGCGACTTTAAGGATGTCGCCGATGGTCGCGGTGAAGGCCAGCGAGGTGGCGTGCAGCATCAGGATCAGTTCGTTGCTGTAGGCCGGCAACGAACGGCGCAAGGCCGCCGGCAGCACGACGAACAGGTTGAGCTTCCAGCCGTGCAGGCCGTAGGCGTGGGCCGCCTCGATCTCGCCATGGGGAATGTTGCGGATCGCCCCGGCGAAAATCTCCACGGTGTAGGCGCAGGTGTTGAGCACGAAGGCCAGCAGGGTGCAGTTCAGCGCGTTGCGGAAGAAGCGGTCGAGCATTTCGTGTTCACGCACCACTTCCAGGCCGTAGAGCCCGGTGTAACAGATCAGCAACTGGATATAGAGCGGCGTGCCACGGAACAGGTAGGTGTAGAACTCCACCGGCCAGCGCAGCCAGAGCTTGCGCGACACCCGCGCCAGGGCCAGCGGCAGCGACAGGAAGAAACCGACGACCATGGTCACCACGAACAGCCACAGGGTCATGGCCAGCCCGGAGAGGCTGGCGCCATCGTTGTACAGGTAGGCCAGGCCGTATTCCTGGATCAGTTCGATCATGATGTCAGCCCCTTGATGCCGGTGTTGTAGCGCCGCTCCAGGCGTTTGAACAGGCGGTTGGAGAGGGTGGTGATCAGCAGGTAGACCAGTCCCGCGATGATCAGGAAATACAGGACGTTATTCGTACTCTTGCCGGCGTTCTGCGCGGCTTTCACCAAGTCGGCGAGGCCGATGATCGACACCAGCGCGGTGGACTTGAGCAGCACCAGCCAGTTGTTGCCCAGGCCTGGCAAGGCGAAGCGCATCAGTTGCGGGAACAGCACCAGCCGGAAGCGCTGGACGCGGCTCAGGCCATAGGCGGTGGCTGCTTCCAGTTGCCCGGCGGGCACGCTGAGGATCGCGCCGCGGAAGTTCTCGGTGAAATAGGCGCCATAGATAAAGCCGAGGGTCATGACCCCGGCGGTGAACGGATCGATCTCGAAGTAACCCCAGCCCATCCATTCGGTGAAGTCGTTGAGCCAGATCTGGAAGGTGTAGAAGATCAGCAGGATCAGCACCAGGTCCGGCACGCTGCGGATCAGGGTGGTATAGAGCGTCGCGGGGAGTCGCAGCAGGCGCAGTGATGAGAGTTTGGCGCTGGCGCCGACCAGGCCCAGCACCAGGCTCAGGGCCAGGGACAGCAGCGCCAGTTTTACGGTCATCCAGGTGCCTTGCGCCAACAGCGGGCCGAAGCCCTGCAGGCTCAGGGCCTGCAAGCCGACAGAGTGAAGGAAGTCGTTCACGGGGAAAATCTCGATGGGCACCAGCGATGGCCCGGCATCGGCTGCCGGACCATCGACGGGCGGGTTACTCGTTGTAGATGTCCAGGTCGCCGACGTACTTCTGCTGGATCCTGGCGAAGGTGCCATCGGCCAGCACTGCGGCAATGCCCTTGTTGATCAGGGCCTTGAGTTCGGCGTCGTTCTTGCGCACGCCCATGGCGATGTCCAGCGGCAGGGTCGGGTCCTTGATCGCCGGGCCGCTCTGGAAGTCGGCGCCTTCGGGCTTGGTGAGGAAGTTGAGCTGGGCTTCGAGCTTGTCGCTGACGGTGGCGTCGAGGCGGCCGTTCATCAGGTCCGCGTAATTCTGGTCCTGGGCCTGGTAAGCCTTGACCGTCGCCCCCAGCGGCGCCAGTTTGGCGCGGGCGTAGGCTTCCTGCAGCGAGCCTTGCAGCACGCCGACGGTCTTGCCCTTGAGTGACTCGGGGGTGTCGCCGAAATCGGCGCCCTTGCGGGTGATGACGGAGGTTGGGCTGAGAAACAGGCGGTCGCTGAAGTCGATCTGTTTCTGGCGGGCCGGGGTCACTGCCATCGACGACATGATGGCGTCGAATTTGCGCGCGCGCAGGGCTGGGATCATGCCGTCGAATTCGTTGTGCACCCAGGTGCATTTGACTTCCAGCTTGGCGCAGATCGCGTTGCCCAGTTCGATGTCGAAGCCTTGCAGGCTGCCATCGGCGGCGACGGATTCAAACGGTGGGTATTCGGGGAAAACGCCGAAACGGATTTCTTTCCATTCCTGCGCCTGGGCCACGCTGGCGCAGAGTGGCAGGAGCAGCACGCCGAGAAGCTTTCGCAGCGAAGTCATATGAGTGGATCCCTGTGTTTTGTAGTTGATGTAGGGCAGTAGAACGCTTCGTGGGCCTTGGCCTTGTGGTCTTGTCGTGACTCTTCGGTCGGGGCTCAGAATGCGCGATGACAGCGGTTTTTTTGTGTCGTTTGGGCCGGCGCTGGCTACCGGAATATGCTGTTAGTGCGGCTGCTCGCAGCCGATTCTGTCGAGGCGCCTCCTGTTTTGGCTTTGTCACAGCGTTTTCCGATCCGCTGCGCGGTGGGCGCAGCGGATTCGGTTGTGTCAGGCGCGTCTCTTCTGCACGTCGGCAACCGCCGGCTGAAGCAGGGCGTAGAGGTCTTTCGGGTTTTTAAGGTCTGGCACCAGGCCGATCTCGCTACCGATGTCCAGGGCCTTGGCCACATCCAGCACATAACGCAGCGCCGAGTAGTCCTCGATGGCGAAGCCGACCGAGTCGAACAGGGTGACCTGGGCGGCGTTCTCGCGGCCGGCGATCTCGCCGTTCACCACCTGCCAGAACTCGGTTACCGGTGAATCCGCAGGCATCTGCTGGATCTCGCCTTCGATGCGGCTCTGCGGTTCGTACTCGACGATCACCCGCGCGCGCTCGACGATGTCGCGGTGCAGTTCGGTCTTGCCCGGGCAGTCGCCGCCCACCGCGTTGAGGTGCATGCCCGGCTCGATCATCTCCGGGGTGAGGATGGTGGCGTAGGCCTTGTCGGCGGTGACCGTGGTGATGATGTCCGCACCGCGAACCGCTTCAGCCACGGAGCCGGCGATGACCAGGCGGATGCCCGGGTAGGCGGCGAGGTTGGCGGCCAGCTTGGCGCTGGCCTGCGGGTCGAGATCGTACAGGCGGATTTCTTCGATGCCGAGCAGGGTGTGGAAGGCGATGGCCTGGAACTCGCTCTGCGAGCCGTTGCCGATCAGCGCCATGTTGCGGCTGTCCGGACGGGCCAGGTAGCGCGCGGCCAGGGCCGAGGTGGCGGCGGTGCGCATCGCGGTGGTCAGGGTCATTTCGCTGAGCAGCAGCGGCTTGCCGGTATCTACATCGCCCAGGGCGCCGAAGGCCATCACTGTGAGCATGCCGCGGTGGGTGTTCTTCGGGTGGCCGTTGACGTACTTGAAGGCATATAGATTGGCATCGGACGCCGGCATCAGCTCGATCACGCCGTCGGGGGAGTGGTTGGCCACCCGTGCGCATTTCTCGAAGTCGTTCCAGCGCAGGTAGTCCTGGCGGATGTACTCGGCCATTTCTTCCAGGCAGGTGGTCAGGCCTTTGCGGGCGACCAGGCGGCTCAGGTCGGTAACGTCGATGTAGCGGGTCATGATGCTCTCCTTCTTGTAGTCGGGATCAGTTGCGAACGGGCAGGTGGACTTCGGCGAGCATGCAGCGCGCGCTGCCGCCGCCGATGCGTTCGATATGGTCGATGTTCACCACCACCGGGTGGCTGTGGCGCTCGGCCTGGCGGCGTTGTTCGGCGCTGAGCGAGTTCCAGGCACTGCGCGACATCACCAACAGCGGCTGGCCTTGCTTGTCGTGGACTTCCAGCATGTTGCCGGCGAAGCCTTCGAGCTGGTCGAAGTTCAGCGCCAGGATGTCCTTGCCGGTGTCGCGCAGGCTGTGTTCCAGGGCCCGGCGCTCGGCGGCTTCAGGCAGCGCATCGAGGCAGACCACGGAAAGGTTGCGGCCCACGCTCATCATCACGTTGCTGTGGTAGATCGGTGACTGGTGGCGATCGACGGCATGGAATACGCAGAGGCGGTAGTCCATGTTCTCGGCGAACTGGCGCAGCGCCTCGCCGTGGGTGCGGCCGGAGTGGCAGGCGTAGCTGATGCGGTTTTCGCGGTCGAGCACCATGCTGCCGGTGCCCTCGAGGAAGATGTTCTGCGCTTCCAGCGGGCTCAGGTCGAGGGTCTTGTGAATCGCGAAGCGCTCGCTGAGCACCTGCAGCACGCCCTTGTCACGCTCCAGCCGACGGTTCTGGCCTTCCATGGGATAGAGCACCAGGCTGCCGTCGGCATGGCTGCTCCACCAGTTGTTGGGGAAGATCGAGTCGGGGGTGTGCGGGGCCGGGGTGTCCTGCACCACCAGTACATCGACGCCATGCTGGCGCAGCGTATCGACATAGCCGTCGAACTCTTCCAGCGCTTTCTGCTGCGCTTGTTCCGGTTCCAGCACGGGCTTCTGGAAGCGGTTGTTCACAGCGGTATCCGGGTTGAAGGCGAACCGCGCCGGGCGGATCATCAGGACGGTATTGGTGGTTTGCATCGGGGCACGCATCCAGGGGTTGGCAGTGCGTACATTGTCTTACCGATGGCCTTGCAATCCCGGCTGAAGCACGTCGGGCGCCCAGCCGGGAAAGCTGAAACAGGTGATTTGGCAGCTGAATCGGCTGCGAGGGTTTTGGCTGTATTACGGGGATAAAAAAACGGCACCGTGGAAGGTGCCGTTTTTGGGAAGCGCGTTACTGAATCACTTGTGCAGTTCTTCAGCCGCGTACAGGGTGTTCTCCAACAGGCAGGCGCGGGTCATTGGGCCGACGCCGCCCGGGACTGGCGTGATCCAGCCGGCGCGAGGCAGGGCGGTCTCGTAGACCACGTCGCCCACCAGCTTGCCGTCTTCCTGGCGGTTGATGCCGACGTCGATGACGATGGCGCCTTCCTTGATCCACTCGCCCTTGACCAGGCCCGGTTTGCCGGCGGCCACGACCACCAGGTCAGCGCGGCCAACGTGGCCGGCGAGGTCCTTGGTGAAACGGTGGGTGACGGTGACGGTGCAGCCGGCCAGCAGCAGCTCCATGGCCATCGGGCGGCCAACGATATTGGAAGCGCCGACGACGACTGCATCCATGCCGTACAGATCCTGACCGGTGCTTTGCAGCAGGGTCATGATGCCTTTTGGCGTGCACGGGCGCAGCAGCGGGATGCGTTGGGCCAGGCGGCCGACATTATAAGGATGGAAACCGTCGACATCCTTGTCCGGACGAATGCGCTCGAGCAGCAGCGAGGCATCCAGGTGAGCGGGCAGCGGCAGTTGCAACAGGATGCCGTCGATGTTCGCGTCATTATTAAGACGGTCGATCAGGTCGGTCAGGTCTTGTTGGCTGGTGTTGCTTGGCAGGTCGAAAGCCTGGGAGATGAAGCCGACTTCTTCGCAGTCTTTACGCTTGTGCGAAACATAGACTTGAGAGGCAGGGTCGTTGCCAACCAGGATCACCGCCAGGCCGGGAGTCCGCAGACCTTGCTGGCGACGTTCCACGACACGTTGGGCGATCTGCTGGCGCAGGCTGGCGGCGATCGCCTTGCCGTCGATAAGTTGTGCAGTCATGACGGGTGATTAACCATCGAGAGGGAAAAAAAGAGCGCGCATTCTCGCATGACCACGGCGCAGGGCAAAGGCGCTTGGTCCGGCAAATCCCCTAAGCCCTTAAATAAAATGAATTTTTTTGAAAAAAGAGTTGACGACCTTACCGGCCGTCTATAACATTCGTCGCACTTGTCGGGCAGGGCCTAGCACTGGTTAGCAAGGTCGGGCAGAATGAGCGGATTTGTTAGCTTGTTCGGTAAGGCTAAAAGTTAATTTGTAATCTTAAAAGAAAGCAGATTAAATATGCGCCCGTAGCTCAGCTGGATAGAGCATCCGCCTTCTAAGCGGATGGTCGCAGGTTCGAGTCCTGCCGGGTGCGCCATACAAGGCAGCTTTGGCACAAGTAAAGCAGTATCGCAATATGGTGGGCGTAGCTCAGTTGGTAGAGCACAGGATTGTGACTCCTGTTGTCGTGGGTTCGATCCCCATCGTCCACCCCATATTCCAGAAGGCGCCTGATGAAAATCCGGCGCCTTTGCTTTAAAAGCGTTATGCGGACGTGGTGAAATTGGTAGACACACTGGATTTAGGTTCCAGCGGCGCAAGCTGTAAGAGTTCGAGTCTCTTCGTCCGCACCATCTTTAGTTTCGCCGCCTTCCGCTGAATGCCGCGAAACTTCAAAAAAGGCCGCCTTGAGCGGCCTTTTTCTTTTTCCGTCCTTCGCTTCCTTTATTACTGCTGTTTGTTGCGGTTCCTGCCGGGTCCCATGACTAGCAAGACCTGAACAAAAGCTGATAGATTTCAGCCGGTTGACAAAATGCCGGTGAGTCGGCGGGCGGATGGAAAGATGATTGCGAAAGAGTCCCGGCAGGCTGTTGCGCTGGAGCGCTTCATTCAGGCCAATCCACAGTTGCTGGCGGAGATTGCCGCGCTGAGTGAGTCCGAGCAGCAGCAACAGATCCAGTGGGCATTTGAAGATGAAGCCCAAGAGCAGGGTATCGAGCCTTGGGAGCTGACCTTGCGTCTTATCGCCGAGTCGCCAGAAGAACTTCAGGTCATGCGCCTGGAAGTTCATCGCGAGGTGGCCGAGGCGTTGGGAATGAGCTGGGAAGAGTACTGCGATTTCAACGAAATCGATGGTCCTGCTTCCTGATACGTTGAATTGTTTCGCCGGAGAGTTGACGCAGATCCGCACAGCGCTCGCGAGTGGGGTGGAGAATCCTTGTTTCGCGGGCGTTGCAGGTCTGTTCCGCCGCTGTCCGGCCATTGTCGAAAATCATGAGAGCCGGCGCCATTTGCCTCCGGGTCGAACAGGGTGACTTCTGGTGTGTGAGCTACTAGAATGCTTGCCCTTGATTCTGGAGTCGGGTTTCGCCGGCTAACGTCTGTGCAACGAGGAATATCCATGCAAGTTTCTGTTGAAAATACTTCCGCTCTCGAGCGCCGCATGACCATCGGCGTTCCAGCCGAGCGCATCGAGACCGAAGTCAACAAGCGTCTGCAACAGACTGCCCGTCGCGCCAAGGTCCCAGGTTTCCGTCCTGGCAAGGTGCCAATGAGCGTGATCCGTCAGCGCTACGAAGATGCAGCCCGTCAGGAAGCCCTGGGCGACCTGATCCAGGCCACCTTCTATGAAGCTGTTGTCGAGCAGAAGCTGAACCCGGCTGGCGCCCCTGCCGTCGAGCCAAAAGTCTTCGAAAAAGGCAAGGACCTGGAATACGTCGCCACTTTCGAAGTCTTCCCTGAGTTCACTGTTGCCGGTTTCGACTCGATCGCTGTCGAGCGCCTGAGCGCCGATGTGACCGACGCCGACCTGGACAACATGCTGGAAGTGCTGCGCAAGCAGAACACCCGTTTTGAAGTGGCCGAGCGCGCTGCCCAGAACGAAGACCAGCTGAACATCGATTTCGTTGGCAAGATCGACGGCGAAGCCTTCGCTGGCGGTTCGGCCCAGGGTACCCAGCTGGTTCTGGGTTCCGGCCGCATGATCCCGGGCTTCGAAGAAGGTCTGGTTGGCGCCAAGGCTGGTGAAGAGCGTGTGCTCAACCTGACCTTCCCTGAGGACTATCAGAACCTGGACCTGGCTGGCAAAACCGCCGAGTTCACTGTTACCGTCAACAGCGTTTCCGAGCCGAAGCTGCCTGAGCTGACCGAAGAGTTCTTCGCTCAGTTCGGTATCAAGGAAACCGGTCTGGAAGGTTTCCGCACCGAAGTTCGCAAGAACATGGAGCGTGAACTGCGTCAGGCCATCAAGACCAAGGTCAAGAACCAGGTAATGGACGGCCTGCTGGCTGCCAACCCGGTCGAAGTGCCGAAAGCCCTGCTGGAAAACGAAGTGAACCGCCTGCGCGTTCAAGCCGTACAGCAGTTCGGTGGCAACATCAAACCTGAGCAACTGCCGGCCGAGCTGTTCGAAGAGCAAGCCAAGCGCCGCGTCGTGCTGGGTCTGATCGTCGCTGAAGTGGTCAAGCAGAACGAGCTGAAGCCAGACGAAGATCGCGTTCGCGAGCTGATCCAGGAAATGGCTTCGGCCTACCAGGAGCCTGAGCAGGTCGTGGCTTGGTACTACAAGAACGACCAGCAACTGAACGAAGTTCGTTCGGTTGTGCTGGAAGAACAAGTTGTAGATACTGTCCTGCAGAAAGCGACTGTGACCGACAAATCGGTCTCGTACGAAGAGGCCGTCAAACCAGCACAGGCACCTGCCGACGCTGAGTGATTTCCTCCTTCGTAGGAAAACCCCACAAGCCAGCCTTCGCGCTGGCTTGTGCGTATTCAAGCCACGACTATTTGGGAGTGAGTGCAGGACATGTCCCGCAATTCTTATATTCAGCAGAGCTCTGACATCCAGGCCGCAGGCGGCCTGGTCCCGATGGTTATCGAGCAGTCCGCCCGTGGCGAACGCGCCTATGACATTTACTCGCGCCTGTTGAAGGAGCGTGTGATCTTCCTGGTGGGTCCTGTAGAGGACTACATGGCCAACCTGGTTGTGGCGCAACTGCTGTTCCTTGAAGCGGAAAACCCGGACAAGGATATCCATCTCTACATCAACTCCCCAGGCGGGTCGGTGACTGCCGGTATGTCGATCTACGACACCATGCAGTTCATCAAGCCGGACGTCTCGACTATCTGCATTGGCCAGGCCTGCAGCATGGGCGCCTTCCTGTTGGCGGCCGGTGCCGCTGGCAAGCGCCACTGCCTGCCAAACTCGCGGGTGATGATTCACCAGCCGCTGGGTGGGTTCCAGGGTCAGGCGACCGATATCGAGATCCACGCCCAGGAAATTCTCAGCATCAAGGCGCGCCTGAATGAGCTGTTGGCTCATCACACGGGCCAGGAGCTGGAAACCATCAAGCGTGATACCGAGCGCGACAACTTCATGAGCGCCTCGCGCGCAGCCGAGTATGGCCTGATCGACTCGGTCTACGACAAGCGGCAACTGGTGTCCTGATCCCGGGTCCCCAGAGCAGGTAGGCGCGGAAAGCGCCTACCTGCGGACTTGAAAAAGCCCGCAATTGCCTTCATCTTGTGTTGCAAGCCTACCGGATTGGATCGATCGAATGACTGACACCCGTAACGGCGAGGACAACGGCAAATTGCTCTATTGCTCCTTCTGCGGCAAAAGCCAGCATGAAGTGCGCAAGTTGATTGCCGGCCCCTCGGTATTTATCTGCGACGAGTGCGTCGACCTGTGCAATGACATCATCCGTGAGGAGGTGCAGGAAGCCCAGGCCGAAAGCAGTGCGCATAAATTGCCTTCGCCGAAAGAAATCAGCGGCATCCTGGACCAGTACGTCATTGGTCAGGAGCGTGCGAAAAAGGTTCTGGCTGTAGCGGTATACAACCACTACAAGCGCCTGAATCAACGTGACAAAAAGGGCGACGAGGTTGAACTGGGCAAGAGCAACATCCTGCTCATCGGCCCAACGGGTTCGGGCAAGACCTTGCTCGCTGAAACCCTCGCTCGTCTGCTGAATGTGCCCTTCACCATCGCTGACGCTACCACGCTGACCGAAGCCGGTTATGTGGGCGAAGACGTTGAGAACATCATTCAGAAGTTGCTGCAAAAGTGTGATTACGACGTAGAGAAAGCCCAGATGGGTATTGTCTACATCGATGAAATCGACAAGATTTCGCGCAAGTCCGATAACCCGTCGATTACTCGTGATGTTTCGGGTGAAGGCGTGCAGCAGGCCTTGCTCAAGCTGATCGAAGGCACCGTTGCTTCGGTTCCACCACAAGGTGGCCGCAAGCATCCGCAGCAGGAATTCCTGCAGGTCGATACGCGCAACATCCTGTTCATCTGTGGTGGTGCATTCTCCGGTCTGGAGAAGGTCATCCAGCAGCGCTCTACTCGCGGCGGTATCGGCTTTGGTGCTGAAGTCCGTAGCAAGGAAGAGGGCAAGAAGGTTGGCGAGTCGCTGCGTGAAGTAGAGCCGGACGATCTGGTCAAGTTCGGTCTGATTCCTGAGTTCGTGGGTCGTCTGCCGGTCCTGGCAACGCTTGACGAGCTGGATGAAGCCGCATTGATGCAGATTCTGACTGAGCCGAAGAACGCCTTGACCAAGCAATATGGCAAGTTGTTCGAGATGGAAGGTGTGGACCTCGAGTTCCGCAGCGATGCGCTCAAATCGGTTGCCCGCAAGGCACTGGAGCGCAAGACCGGTGCTCGTGGCCTGCGTTCGATCCTGGAAGGCATTCTGCTCGACACCATGTACGAGATTCCTTCGCAGAAGGATGTCAGCAAGGTGGTTATCGATGAGAGCGTCATCGAGGGTACTTCGCAGCCGCTGCTGATCTACGAGAACAGCGAGCCGCAAGCCAAAGCCGCGCCAGACGCCTGAGTCCGGCAACGCAGCGAAACATGCAAGGGGCCTACGGGCCCCTTTGCTTTTCCTGTTGCAGAGCTTGTTTTTTTCCGGGGCTGCCCCCACATTAACCCCAAGCTCAAATTTCCATCGGATTACGGCCATATGGCCGCTGTAGAGGCGAAATCATGAAGACAACCCTCGACTTGCCTCTTTTGCCATTGCGCGATGTCGTTGTTTACCCGCACATGGTCATCCCGCTGTTCGTGGGACGTGAAAAGTCGATCGAGGCCCTTGAGGCCGCGATGACAGGTGAGAAGCAAATCCTTTTGCTGGCTCAGAAGAACCCCGCCGATGATGATCCGGGTGAAGACGCCCTCTATCGCGTCGGCACCATCGCTACCGTCCTCCAGTTGCTGAAACTGCCCGATGGCACCGTCAAGGTGCTGGTCGAAGGCGAGCAGCGTGGTTCGGTCGAGCGCTTTGTCGAGGTAGACGGTCATATCCGCGCTGATGTCGCCCTGATCGATGAGGTCGATGCGGCTGATCGCGAGTCCGAAGTTTTCGTCCGCAGTCTGCTTTCCCAGTTCGAACAATATGTGCAGTTGGGCAAGAAGGTCCCGGCTGAAGTACTGTCGTCGCTCAACAGCATCGATGAGCCGGGCCGCCTGGTCGATACCATGGCCGCCCACATGGCGCTGAAGATCGAGCAGAAGCAGGAAATTCTCGAAATCATCGACCTGGCCGCCCGCGTTGAGCATGTGCTCGCGTTGCTGGATGCCGAGATCGATCTGCTGCAGGTCGAGAAGCGCATTCGTGGCCGCGTCAAGAAACAGATGGAGCGTAGCCAGCGCGAGTACTACCTGAATGAGCAGATGAAGGCCATTCAGAAAGAGCTGGGTGATGGCGACGAAGGCCACAATGAAATCGAGGAACTGAAGAAGCGCCTCGAGGCTGCAGGCCTGCCGAAAGACGCGTACACCAAGGCTCAGGCCGAGCTGAACAAGCTCAAGCAGATGTCGCCGATGTCGGCTGAGGCTACCGTGGTGCGTTCGTACCTCGACTGGCTGGTGCAAGTGCCGTGGAAGGCCCAGAGCAAGGTCCGTCTTGATCTGGCCAAGGCCGAAGAAATTCTCGATGCCGACCACTACGGGCTGGATGAGGTCAAGGAGCGCATCCTTGAGTACCTCGCCGTGCAGAAGCGCGTGAAGAAAATTCGCGGTCCTGTGCTGTGCCTGGTGGGTCCGCCCGGTGTCGGCAAGACGTCGCTGGCTGAGTCCATCGCCAGCGCCACCAACCGCAAGTTCGTGCGCATGGCCCTGGGTGGCGTGCGTGACGAGGCTGAAATTCGTGGCCACCGTCGCACCTATATCGGTTCGATGCCGGGCCGCCTGATCCAGAAGATGACCAAGGTTGGCGTACGCAACCCGCTGTTCCTGCTCGATGAAATCGACAAGATGGGCAGCGACATGCGTGGCGATCCGGCCTCCGCTCTGCTGGAAGTGCTCGACCCCGAGCAGAACCACAACTTCAACGACCACTATCTGGAAGTCGACTACGACCTTTCCGATGTGATGTTCCTGTGCACGTCCAACTCGATGAACATCCCGCCGGCGCTGCTCGACCGGATGGAAGTGATCCGTCTGCCGGGCTACACCGAAGACGAGAAGATCAACATCGCGGTCAAGTACCTGCTGCCGAAGCAGATCAAGGCCAACGGTCTGAAGAAGGCCGAGCTGGAAGTCGACGTGGCGGCGATCCGCGACATCGTTCGCTACTACACCCGTGAAGCCGGTGTGCGTGGCCTGGAGCGCCAGATTGCCAAGATCTGTCGCAAGGTGGTCAAGGAGCACGCAGGGCAGAAACAGGTTGGGGTCAAGGTCGGCAGTGACCGCCTGGAACACTTCCTGGGTGTGCGCAAGTTCCGTTACGGCCTTGCCGAGCAGCAGGATCAGGTAGGCCAGGTCACCGGGCTGGCCTGGACCCAGGTGGGCGGCGAGTTGCTGACTATTGAAGCTGCCGTGGTACCGGGCAAAGGTCAGCTGATCAAGACCGGTTCGCTGGGTGATGTGATGGTCGAGTCGATCACCGCCGCGCAAACCGTGGTTCGCAGCCGGGCGAAGAGCCTGGGGATTCCCGCGGACTTCCACGAGAAGCGCGACACCCATATCCACATGCCTGAAGGTGCGACGCCCAAAGACGGTCCGAGTGCCGGTGTCGGCATGTGCACAGCCCTGGTTTCCGCGCTGACCCAGATTCCGGTGCGTGCTGATGTCGCCATGACAGGTGAAATCACGCTGCGTGGTCAGGTGCTGGCGATTGGTGGTTTGAAGGAGAAATTGCTCGCTGCTCACCGTGGTGGAATCAAGACAGTCATCATTCCGGAAGAGAACGTTCGTGATCTGAAAGAAATTCCTGACAATATTAAGCAGGATCTTCAGATTAAACCTGTCAAATGGATTGACGAAGTCCTCCAAATTGCGCTGCAATACGCCCCGGAGCCCTTGCCGGATGTGGCTCCTGAGATTGTCGCCAAGGATGAAAAACGCGACAGTGATTCCAAGGAACGAATCAGCACACATTAGTAAGTATTTAGCGGGGTGGCCTCGCTGACCGTTTTCAAGGTCCTTGTCGTAAAAGGCACTTAAGTGTCACAGGCCACTCGGCAGTTGTTTAAGCTTTTCCATTACATAGTTAGAAACAAACTCAATAGAGATATAAGGGGACTTAGAGTGAACAAGTCGGAACTGATTGACGCTATCGCTGCATCTGCTGATATCCCGAAAGCTGTTGCCGGCCGTGCGCTGGATGCAGTCATCGAATCTGTCACTGGCGCCCTGAAGGACGGTGACTCGGTGGTTCTGGTAGGTTTCGGTACCTTCTCGGTAACCGATCGTCCTGCTCGTACCGGCCGCAACCCGCAAACCGGCAAGACTCTGGAAATCCCTGCTGCCAAGAAGCCTGGCTTCAAGGCCGGCAAGGCGCTGAAAGAAGCCGTCAACTAAGACGTTCTCTTCAGGTTTTCGCCTGGCTGGAATGGCCCTCGCGGCCAGCCCGCTTGTGAAGCACGAGCGATCAACAATTCGCCTGCTTCGCGCGTTACGAGAAGGCGCATCCCCGGATGCGCCTTTCTTCTATCAGGACTCTACCCACGCTCCGCGGTTGTGCTTTTGACACAGCCGTTTCTGGGGGACGCATGCTGCAGAATATCAGGGACAATTCACAAGGTTGGATTGCCAAGACCATCATCGGTGTCATCGTGGTACTGATGGCGCTGACCGGCTTTGACGCCATCTTCCAGGCCGTCAACCACAACAAGGATGCTGCCAAGGTCAACGGTGACACCATCAGCCAGAACGAGCTGAGCCAGGCTGTCGACACGCAACGTCGGCAACTGATGCAACGACTGGGCAAGGACTTCGACGCCTCCCTGCTTGACGACAAGATGCTGCGCGAAGCTGCGCTCAAGGGCTTGATCGAGCGGCAACTGCTGCTTCAGGGCGCCCGCGATGCCAAGTTCTCCTTCTCCGAAGCCGCGCTGGATCAGGTGATCCTGCAAACGCCCGAGTTCCAGGCGGACGGCAAGTTCAGCCCCGAGCGTTTCGATCAGGTCATTCGTCAACTGGGCTATGGCCGTCTGCAGTTCCGCGAAATGCTCGCTCAGGAAATGCTGATTGGCCAACTGCGCGCTGGTCTGGCGGGCAGTGGTTTCGTTACCGACTCGCAAGTTGAAGCGTTCGCTCGCCTCGAAAAGCAGACCCGTGATTTCGCTTCGCTGACCTTCAAGGCCGACCCTGCAGCGAGCAAGGTCACCGATGAACAGATCAAGGCGCATTACGACGAGCACGCCAAGGAGTTCATGAGCCCGGACCAGGTGGTCATCGACTACATCGAGCTGAAGAAGTCTGCGTACTTCGATCAGGTCAATGTCGACGAAAACGAGCTTCAGGATCTGTACCAGAAAGAAATCGCCAACCTCGCCGAACAGCGCCATGCCGCGCACATTCTGGTGGAAGTCAACGACAAGCAGGACGAGGCCAAGGCCAAGGCCCGCATCGAAGAAATCCAGCAGCGTCTGGCCAAGGGTGAAGACTTCGCGGCGCTGGCCAAGGAGTTCTCGCAGGATCCTGGCTCGGCCAACAGCGGTGGTGACCTGGGTTACGCCGGCAAGGGCGTCTACGATCCAGCCTTCGAAGACGCGCTGTATGCGTTGAACAAGGGGCAGGTTTCCGCGCCTGTGCGTACCGAGTTCGGCTTCCACCTGATCAAGCTGGTGGATGTGCAGGCGCCAGAAGTGCCGACCTTCGCCAGTCTGAAGGACAAGCTGAGCCGCGAGCTGAAGACCCAGCAGGTCGAGCAGCGCTTTGTTGAAGTCACCAAGCAACTGGAAGACTCGGCGTTCGAAGCCTCTGACCTGGCCCAACCGGCACAGGACCTGGGCTTGAAAGTGCAGACCTCGCAGCCTTTCGGCCGTGAAGGTGGTGACGGCATTGCTGCCAATCGTCAAGTGATCCAGGCTGCGTTCAGCCCGGAAGTGCTGGACGAGGGTTCCAACAGCTCGGCTATCGAGCTGGACCCGGAAACCATCGTGGTTATCCGTGCCAAGGAGCATCGCAAGCCTGAGCAACTGCCATTGGAAGCCGTTTCCGATGCCATCCGTGCTCACCTGGCTCGCGAGCAGGCCACTGCCGCGCTGAAAGCCAAGACCGAGGCCCTGATGGCTGGCCTGAGCGATGGCAAGATCGCTTACCAGCCGGTGCAGGACGGTCAGGCGTGGAAGGTCCAGGAAGCGGTCTCCCGCAGCCAGGACGGTATCGATCCGGTTGCTCTGCAGGCGCTGTTCCGCATGAGCAAGCCTGAGGCCAAGGACAAGCCGGTTTACTCCAGCGTCATCCTGGCTGACGGTAGTGTCGTCGTGCTGCGCCTGAACGGCGTCAACGAAGGCACTGCGGCGAGCGAAGAGGAGAAGGGCCAGTACCGCCGCTACCTCGCTTCCCGTGCCGGCCAGCAGGACTTCGCGGCTTACCGCAAGCAGCTGGAAGCCAACGCGGAAATCACGCGTTACTGAGTGCTGTCGCGCTATTGAAAAAGGCCGCTGATGCGGCCTTTTTCATGTCT